>JBMDXL010000729.1:0-13946 GCA_048594465.1 Microlunatus sp.
GGGCACTGGTCGGAGCCCGCCGGCGACAGCGAGCTGACCGTGGTGGTCGGCTCCTGCCTCGAGGTCGACCGGGCGGTCACCACGGGGTTGACCCACGCCGACCATCCGCACCTGCTGGTCCGACCCCGGCCCATCGGCGCCGTAGTCGGACCGTTGGTGCTGCCGGGCCGTACCAGCTGCCTGGGGTGCGCCGACCTGGCGCGCACCCGGTCCGACCCGGCGTGGCCGCGCCTGCTGGCGCAGCTGTGCCGGACGCGCGTCGACTGGGACCCGCTGGCCGCCGACTGGGCGGCCGCCACCGCGTCGACCCAGGTCCTGGCCCACCTCGCAGGGCGTACGGTGGAGACCGCGTCGGCCACGGTGGAGCTCGGCCCGCACGCGTGGTCGTGGCAACGACACGTCTGGTCCGCGGATCCGGCGTGCGGATGCTGTTGGTCCACGCGCGCAGAATGGTGAGCGATCCGACTCCGACGACAGGGCCACCGTCTCGGCGGACGCCGGGGAACCCGTAGAACTCAGGAGCGTGCCTGACCCGATGAGCGACACCGACGACCCGCTCGCGCGATCCAGCCTGCGCCGCGGGGCCCGGCTCGCCTCGTTGCCCCTCGGCTTCGCCGGGCGCGCGACCCTGGGGCTGGGCAAGCGGCTCGGCGGGTCCTCGGCCGAGCGGGTGAACGCCGAGCTGCAGGAACGGGCCGCGCAGCAGCTGTTCAAGGTGCTGGGCGAGCTCAAGGGCGGCGCGATGAAGTTCGGCCAGACCCTGAGCCTGTTCGAGAGCGTGCTGCCCGAGGACATGGCCAAGCCCTACCGGGAGCACCTGACCCGGCTGCAGGACTCCGCTCCCCCGATGCCGACCTCCCGCGTGCACGCGGTGCTGGCCCGCGAGCTCGGGTCGGACTGGAAGCGTGACCTGGTCGAGCTCGATCCCCGCCCGGCGGCGGCCGCCTCCATCGGTCAGGTGCACCGCGGGGTCTGGCGCGACGGCCGGGCGGTGGCGGTCAAGGTGCAGTACCCGGGCGCCGACGCGGCGCTGCGCTCGGACCTGCGGCAGATCGGTCGTCTGTCCAAGGTGATCGCCCCGCTGGCCGGCGGGATGGACGTCAAGCCGCTGATCGACGAGATGACCGAGCGGATCAGCGAGGAGCTGGACTACACACTCGAGGCCGGTCACCAGCAGCAGGCCGCCGAGGGGTTCGCCGGGCACCCGGAGTTCGTGGTCCCGCCGGTGCTCGCCTCCACCGCCCGGGTGATGGTGAGCGAGTGGATCGAGGGCCGGCCGCTGTCGACCGTCCGCGACGACCCGCCGGAGCTGCGCAACATCCTCGGTCTGCGCTACGTGCGGTTCCTGTTCGCCGGCCCCCAGCTGGTCGGTCTGCTGCACGCCGACCCGCACCCGGGCAACTTCAAGGTGCTGCCGGACGGGCGGCTCGGCATCATCGACTTCGGTCTGGTGGCCCGGATGCCCGAGGGGCTGCCGTCGGCGATGGGCCGGATCCTGCGGGTCGCCGAGCGCGGCGACGCCGAGCAGGTGCACGCCCAGCTCAAGATCGAGGGCTTCGTCGGGGACGACGTCGACGCCCAGGACCTGATGGAGTACCTGGCCCCCTTCGTGGAGCCCGCGGCGGTGGAGGAGTTCCAGTTCTCCCGCGACTGGATGCGCGAGCAGTTCATCCGGGTGCGCGACATCCAGGGATCGGGCGGGGTGGGGATGCGACTGAACCTGCCCCCCAGCTATCTGCTCATCCACCGCGTGTGGCTGGGCGGCCTGGCGGTGCTGTCCCAGCTCGGGGTCCGTGCGGCCTTCGGGCACGTGCTCGAGGAGTTCCTGCCCGACTACGCCCGCGACTGACGTCCCGCTGCTACCGGCTCGCTCGGGTGCGGCGTCACCACAGGGCCCGGCCGAGCCACAGCCGGACGGCGTGGAAGACCCGGCCCGACAAGCCTGGACCGCCAGGCTCGCCGGGACCGGTTCCGTCCCTCACGCTGCCACCGGTTCCGGCAGCGGGTGCTTCCGCGGGCGGCCGCGCGGTCGCTTGCGCGCCACGACCACGCCCTGGATGAAGAGCTCTCCGCCCCACACACCCCACGGCTCGCGCCGCTCCTGCGCCCCGGTCAGGCACTCCTGCCGCAGCGGGCAGTCGCGGCACAGGGCCTTGGCCGCCTCGACGTCGGTGGGCGACTCGGCGAACCACAAGTCCGGATCGCTCAGGCGGCACGGCAGCGTCCGCATGTCCAGCTCCGAGGGACCCGTCCCGGGGAGCGTGGTCATCGCACCCATCAGGTCTCGTGCTGTCTCGTTCATGTTCAGCCAACTTGTCTGCTCGTTGCTGGCCGGGAAACACGAAGGCCGTGAATCCCGGTTGTCTGGGAGTCACGGCCTGATGGTTGCTGCCGGTGGTGTGTCAGTTCACCGGCGGGTGATCAGGTGGTGGTCCCAAACGGGTCGGAAAGGCGGAGGGGTCGATGCCGAGCACGACGCCCTGGTGGTCGGCCACGTGACCGGCCCAACCCGACTTGTCCTGACCCTGAACCTCATAGAGGCCCACTCCGGCCATGGAGTGGGAGCGGACGGTGGGCAGCAGCCGGGGACGGGCAGCAGGCACGACAGGACGCGCTGCGGCGGCGGTGACACGCATGATCGACGTGTCGACCGCACCCACGGTGCACTCGAGAATCTCCATGATCATCACCACCTACTCGGACTCGGATCTGCTGCGCGCACGCTGAGGAGCAGCGGCACGTCGATCAGGCTAGGCGACAACACCGAGGCGGCGCAATCGCTTTTACGGACATGTCGGCGCTTTTCCGGACATGTCGGGTCCTTCTTCTGCCGTCAGTCAGAGCGACCTGACTCAGCCGACGGGACTCAGCTGCCGGCCGCCATGATCGCCAGCACCTGCTCGCCGTACTTGGTCAGCTTGGACTGGCCCAGACCCGGGATCTCGATCAACGACGACGCGTCGGTGGGTCGCGACTCCGCTATCGCCACCAGGGTGGCGTCGGTGAAGACGCAGAACGCCGGCACCTTCTCCTCGCCGGCCTGCTGCTTGCGCCACTCCTTGAGCAGCGCCAGCGTGTGCTCGTCGTACGTGGCCGGGCAGTCGGCGTGACGTCCGATCTTGCGCTCCGCGGCATCGTGCAGGGCGTGACCGCAGCTGCGGCAGTGTGCCGACAGCACCGAGCCCTTCTTCCGGCTCCGCTGACCGGTGGTCGACACGGCACCACGCAGGGCGGCGGGGAGCAGCGGGTCGAGGAAGCGCGACGGCCTCCGGGTCGCCTGACCGCCACCGCGGCTGCGCGACCAGGAGACGTGCAGGTGCTCCCGGGCCCGGGTCAACCCGACGTAGAGCAGCCGACGCTCCTCGGCCACCTCCTCGGGGCGGGTGGCCAGGACGAAGGGCAGCGAGCCCTCCTGGACGCCGAACAGGGCGACCGCGTCCCACTCCAGGCCCTTCGCCGAGTGCAGCGTCGAGACGGTCACCCCCTGCGCCGACGGCACGTGCTGGGCCTCGGCCCGGCGCTCCAGCTCGGTCACCACCCGGGCCAGGTCCACCGTCCCCTCGGCGGTCTCGGCCAGGTCCTCGGCCACCGCGACGAGGGCGGCGAGTGACTCCCACCGCTCGCGGACCGCGCCCGCGCCCTCGGGCGGCTTCGCGGTCCAGCCGAGGGCACCGAGCACGGCCTGCACCTCGGCCACCGCGTCCCGCCCCTCGCCGCCGGACAGCTCGGTGACTGCCCGGGCCTGGGTGCGGAGCGCGTGCAGCGCCTGCCGGACCTCGGCCCGCTCGTAGAAGCGCTCGCCCCCGCGGACGAGGTAGGGGATGCCGCGCTCGGCCAGCGCCTGCTCGATCACGGGCGACTGTGCGTTGATCCGGAACAGCACGGCCATCTCGCGGTAGTCCACGCCGCGGGCGGACAGCCCGGACAGCCAGTCCGCGATCGCGCCGGCCTCGGCCGCCTCGTCGGGAGCCTCCCGCAGCACCGGCTCCGGACCGGGCGGACGCTGAGCCTGCAGCACCACCGCGTCGATGGTGCCGCCCCGTCCGGCGCCACCGCCGCTGCCACCGCCGTGGGCGGCACGCATCACCGCGTTCGCCGCGCCCACCACCTGGGGGGTCGACCGGTAGTCGCGAACCAGCCGGACCACTGTCGCCTTCGGGTGCCGTCGACCGAACCCGGTCAGGAAGTCGGCCTGGGCGCCGGCGAAGGAGTGGATGGTCTGCACCGGGTCGCCGACCACGCACAGTTCGGCCCGGTCACCGCGCCACAGCTCCAGCAGCCGGTGCTGCAGCGGCGAGACGTCCTGGTACTCGTCGACCACCAGGTGCCGGTAGGTCCGCTGCACCTGGGTGCGGATCTCGTCGTGCTCGGCCAGCATCGCCGCGGTGCAGAGCAGGATGTCCTCGAAGTCGATCCGCCCCCGCTGGCGCTTCAGGTCCTCGTAGCCGGTGAAGATGCGGGCCACCGTCTCCGGGTCGGTGCCCGACACGGTGCGCCCGAGGGGGACCGCGACCCGGGGGTAGTCCTCCGGGGTGGTGTTGCTGACCTTGGACCAGGAGATCTCGCCCAGCAGGTCGCGGAGCCGGGCGGTGTCGACCCGGACCCGCAGGCGGCTGGCGGCCTCGGCGACCAGGGACATCCGGTTGTCGAGCACGGACGGGAACTCCCCGCCGTACGCCTTGGGCCAGAAGTACTGCGCCTGGCGCAACGCCGCGGAGTGGAACGTCCGGGCCTGCACCCCGCGGGCGCCGAGCTGCTGCAGCCGCCCGCGCATCTCCCCCGCCGCCCGGGTGGTGAAGGTGACCGCGAGCACGGCGGTCGGCTGGTAGGCGCCGACGGCCACCCCGTACGCGATCCGGTGGGTGATCGCCCGGGTCTTGCCGGTGCCGGCCCCCGCGATCACCGCGACCGGGCCGTGCAGCGCCGTGGCCACCTCGCGCTGCTCCGGGTCGAGGGCGGCGAGCAGCAGCTCGGGATCGCCACCGACGCGGGGTCGGTCGACGGGTGGAGACGCGGCGACGGACATGCTGGCCAGCCTAGTTACCTGGGCTGACACGAGGGTCGAACGACAGCACCATCTCGTGCTCGAGCAGCTCGGGGCGGTGCGGCAGCGGGACGGTGGCGCCGGTGCGGACGAACCCGCAGCGGGTGTAGAGGCGCTCGGCCCGGGGGTTGGTCTCCACCACGTGCAGCCGCACCTGGCGCGCCCCGTCCTGCCGGGCCCGGTCGACCACCGCGGTGACCAGCCGGTCGGCCACCCCGGTGCCGCGCGCGCGGCCGACCACGAACATCGCCACCAGCAGGACCGTGCCGGGGTCGTCCGGGTCGGTGACACCGGTGGCGGTGCCGATCACCTCGACGGCCGCGTCGCCGTGGTCCGTCGCGGTCTCGGCCAGGAACTGAGCTCCACCCGCGATCCGCTGCTGCCACTGCTCCGGGCCGAACGCCACCTCCCGCTCCAGGGTGGAGGCGAAGGCCAGCGGCGCCTCGGCCAGGGCCTGCAGCCGGATCTCCCGGGAGGCCGACCAGTCCCCCGCCTCGGCCCGCCGCACCCGGTAGGTCTCGTCGGTCACCAGCGCCCCGTCAGAGGTCGGCCAGCTCGGGCAGCCGCTGCTCGGTCAGCTCGGTCAGCCAGCCGACCGGGTCGGCGGCCTTGGGCGGCGGGCCCACCCATACCATGCCGAAGCCCAGCTCCGCATACGCCTCCAGCTCGCGCCGGAAGCCGTCCGGGTCGGCCACGCCGTCGGTGCCGGCGATGATCGTCCGCTCGATCTCGGCCGGGTCGCGTCCCTCCGTCGCGCAGTGCCCGTCGAGCACCTCCAGCTTGTGCCGGACCGTGTCCAGGTCGGCGGGGAACAGGTTGCAGGCGTCGGCGTAGCGAGCCACCAGCCGCAGCGTCTTCCGCTCGCCCTGACCGCCGATCATGATCGGCGGCCGGCGGACCGGCTTCGGCAGGCAGACGGTCTCGGCCAGCCGGTAGTGACGGCCCTGGAACGGGCCGTCGTCGTCGCTCCACATCTGGCCGACGATCTGCAGCGTCTCCTCCAGCCGCTCGAACCGCTCCGCGGTGGGCGGGAACGGGACACCGAGGCCGAGGTGCTCGCGCTCGTACCAGGCGGCGCCCAGCCCCAGCACGGCCCGACCGCCGCTGAGCACGTCGAGGGTGGTGACGATCTTGGCCAGCAGCCCCGGGTGCCGGTACGTCACCCCGGTGACCAGCAGACCCAGCTCGATGCCAGAGGTCTGCCCGGCCAGGTAGCCGAGCGAGGTGTAGCCCTCCAGCATCGGCTCGGCCGGCCCGCCGAACGGCTCCATCTGGAAGTAGTGGTCCATCATCGTCAGCCGGGAGATCCCCCCGGTGTCGGCGATCCGGGCCAACGAGGTCAGCGTCGGGAGCAGCGCCTCCGGACCCCCGGGGTAGGACAGATCGGCCAGGTGGACGGCGAACCGCATGGTGCTCCCTCCGCACCGCGCCGGGTGCGCGACGACGCCGAGGAGCCTAGTCCGGGTCGGGTAGCCTCTCTCGATGCCCGACGACCCTGCCGGCCGCCACCGCGCGACCAGGCTCGCCGAGACCGCGGAGGCCGACCGTTGACCGACTGGATCGTCTGGCTGATGGAGACGCTCGGCGCCCCCGGCGCCGGACTGGCGGTGGCGCTGGAGAGCATCTTCCCGCCCATCCCGAGCGAGCTGATCCTGCCGCTGGCCGGGTTCGCCGCCAGCCGGGGGACGCTCGACCTGATCGCGGTGCTCATCTGGACGACGATCGGTTCGGTGGTCGGGGCCGTGGCCCTCTACTGGATCGGACGGCGGATGGGTCTGGAGCGGTTGCAGCGGGCCGCCGACAGGCTGCCGCTGACCAGCGGTGACGACATCGCCCGCACCGACGACTGGTTCGACCGGCACGGCGGCAAGGCCGTCTTCTTCGGTCGGATGATCCCGTTGTTCCGCAGTCTGATCTCGGTGCCGGCGGGAGTGAACCGGATGCGGATGCCCGCCTTCATCGGTCTGACCCTGGCCGGCAGCCTGATCTGGAACACCGCCCTGGTGCTGGCCGGCTACCTGCTCGGGGAGCAGTGGCACCGGGTCGAGTCCTCGATCGGTGCCCTCCAGGCCGTGGTGGTGGCGGTCGTCGCCGTGGCGGTGATCTGGTTCGTCGTCCGCCGGGTGTCGGCGCGGAGGGAAGCCTGATCAGGCCATCGACACCGGCTGCGCGGTCGACTCGAGCACGCTGAGCCAGAGGTCACCGTGCGGGTCCACCTGGTTGCGCTCGGTGGTGAGCAGGGCGATCGGCACGTGGATGAAGCGGTTGTGCCGCCGGCCCACCACCATCGCCGTCCGGCCGGCCATCCCGGCGTGCGCGGCGGCCTGGGCCAGCCGTACGCAGTAGACGGCGTCGTGCGGGCTGGCCGGGACCGATCTGATCATGTAGCTGGGGTCGATGTACTTGCAGGTCAACGGCACGCCGGCCCCGGCGAAGTGCCGCACCACGGCGTCGCGCAGGAAGGTGCCGATGTCGGCCAACCGGGTGTTGCCCGAGGCGTCGGTGCCCCCCACCGCCTCCAGGATGTCCTGGCCGGCGCCCTCGGCCACCACCACCACCGCGCTGCCCCGGTCCTTGACCCGTTGTTCCAGGCAGGCCAGGAAACCCCCGGGTCCCTCCAGCCGGAAGGGCACCTCCGGGATCAGCACGAAATCGGCCACGTGGTTGGCCAGCGCCGCGTAGCTGGCGATGAACCCGGCGTGCCGGCCCATCAGCTTGACCAGACCGACCCCGCCGACAGCGGAGTGGGCCTCGACCATCGCGGCGTTGATCGACTTGGCCGCCTCGGTGAAGGACGTGACGAAGCCGAAGCTCTGACCGATGAACGGGATGTCGTTGTCGATCGTCTTGGGGATGCCGATCACCCCGATGGTCTCCCCGCGACGGGTGATCGTCTCGGCGATCCGAGCGGCCCCGCGCATCGAGCCGTCACCGCCGATCACGAACAGCAGGTCGATGCCGAGCGACAGCAGCCGGTCCACCATGGCGTCCGGGTCCTGCGCGCCGCGCGACGTGCCCAGCACGGTGCCGCCCTGGCGGTTGATGCCGTGCACCACCTCCGGGGTCAGCCGCACCGGCTCGGGTCCGCCCTCCACCAGACCGGCGTAGCCGGAGCGGAAGCCGGTCAGCTCGGTGATCCCGTAGTGCTCGGCCAGCTCCATCACCAGACCGCGGATGACGTCGTTGAGTCCGGGGCACAGACCACCGCAGGTGACCACCCCGACCCGGGTGCCGCCGGGCCGGAAGAACAGCCGCCGTCGGGGTCCCCCGGGCTCGAAGCTCGGCACCTGGTCCGGAGGCAGTCCGAGGTCGGCGAGCTGCTGCACGGTGTCGTGCAGGATGACCCGGTCGTCCTCGGACACGTAGTGCTCGTTGGTGCGTCGGTCGGCGATGAAGTCGGCCAGCGGGGAGTCGTGGCGCGGCTCGCCCAGGGTGGGCACCATCAGGTCCGCGAGCAGGGTCATACCTGAGAGTGGCACCGGCGTGTGACGGCGGCGTGACGGCGGTGGAACAGGCGGGGACGCTCCGGTGCTGTGGCGATGGTCACGTCACCGGCGACCCGGGAATCCGCCGGAGTCGGCCGGGGTTGTCGCAGTCATGGCACAGGTGACGATGTACACGACCACGTGGTGTGGCTACTGCTTCCGACTGAAGTCCCAGCTCGGCCGGGCCGGGGTGGCGTACGACGAGGTCGACATCGAGCGCGAGGCCGGGGCCGCGGATCTCGTCGCCTCGCTGAACAACGGCAACCAGACCGTGCCGACCCTGGTCTTCAGCGACGGCTCGGCGATGACCAACCCCAGCGCCAAGCAGGTCCAGGAGCGTCTGGCCAGCCTGGCCTCCTGATGGTCGCCGAGCCCCTGAGCGGGGTCCGCACGGTCGTCTTCGACATCGACGGGACGCTGCTCGACTCCGCGACCGGCATCCTCGCCGGCTTCCAGCGGGCGCTGCGGGCCGGCGGGGTCGCAGTGCCGACCGAGGCCGAGCTGCGGGTGCACCTCGGACCGCCGTTGCGGGAGTTCCTCACCCTGTCGGGCGTCGCGCCGGAGCGGCTCGACCACGCGACCCAGGCGTACCACGACTTCTACCTCGCGGAGGGGCTGCACCGGGCGACGCCGTACGCCGGGGTGGCGGACCTGCTACGGCGCCTCACCGACCACGGCCTGGTCCTGGCCACGGCCAGCGCGAAGCGGACCACGACGGCCGAGGCCATTGTGGCGACCCACGGTCTCGCCGACCACTTCTCCGTGATCGGCGGTACCGACGAGCACCGTCAGACCAAGGCCCAGACCATCGCCGGGGTGCTCGCCGAGCTCGGCGCGGATCCGGCGACGACGATCATGGTCGGCGACCGGGAGCACGACGTCGCCGGGGCCCACGCCGTGGGAGTCCGGGCCGTCGGTGCCCTGTGGGGCTACGGCGTCGGGGCCGAGCTGACCCGGGCCGGGGCCGACCGCCTGGCCCACGACATCGCCGAGTGCGGCCGGGTGCTCGGGGTCTGAGCCCGGCCCCTCAGACGATCACGGCGGTGAGCAGCAGGTACTCCCAGTCCATGATCATCGGGCCGTCCCCGCCCTGTCCGTGATCACCGGGGAGCGCGAACCGCCCGGCCAGGTCCGCCAGGTCCCGGCCGAGCTGCGCCTGGCGCTCCGGCTGACCGTCGAGTGACCGGTGGACCGCGATCGTCGGACCGTAGTTGATCATGAAGTAGTCCCGGAACGCCTCTGCGGTGGGGAAGCGGGTGACCCGCAGGGACCGCCGGCTGGTCCGCACCTGCTGCACCCGGTCACCCAGCAGCTGCCGGACGTGGTCCTCGTCGCCCCACAGCGGCGCGGGCGACGAACCGGGCGGGGGTGCGGGGGCGTACGGCTTCATGGTGGCGAACATCTGCCCGATGAAACCGGCCGGTGTCCACGCGATCAGCCCGAGGCGGCCGCCGGACCTGGTGACCCGGACCAGCTCGTCGGCGGCGGTCTGGTGGCGCGGGGCGAACATCACCCCGACGCAGGAGGTGGTGACGTCGAAGCTCCCGTCGGCGTACGGCAGGGCCTCGGCGTCGCCGGTCTCCCAGGTGATCGACAGGTCCGCCGTCTCGGCCTGCCGTCGACCTGCCGCCAGGAGCTCCGGGGTCAGGTCGGAGGCGGTGACGAGAGCTCCGGCCCTGGCAGCGGCCAGGGCGACGTTGCCGGAGCCGGCCGCCACGTCGAGCACCCGCTCCCCCGTCTGCACCTGCAGGGCCTCGACGAGGGTCGGTCCGAGCTCGGCGATCACCTCGGTGGCGACCGCCGGGTAGTCGCCGAGCGCCCACATCGCGCGGTGCCGGGCCTTGAGCACGCCGTCGTCGATCATGGTCTGGGTCATGGTTCCTCCCGTCGAGCCCGGGACAACGGTTGCCCCGACTCCTCGACGCTAGGACCGCCGACGCGTGCCCGACTAGTACGAGATCTGTACCTGGTCTGTCCGGGCGGGAAGGCCCTAGCGTCGTGATCATGGGATCGCCGTACCACCAGTTCTGCCCCGTCGCCAAGGCGATGGAGCTGCTCGACGAACGCTGGACCCTGCTCGTCGTCCGGGAGCTGCTGGCCGGCAGCCGGCACTTCAACGACCTGCGTCGCGGTCTCCCGCGGATGTCGCCGACGCTGCTGTCCAAGCGGCTCAACCAGCTCGTGGCCCGCGGGGTCGTCGAGCGCCGGCGCACCGGACGCGAGGTGCTCTACTCCCCCACCCCGGCCGGGGAGGAGCTGCGGGCGGCCATCGAGCAGCTGGGCGCGTGGGGCATGCGGTGGACCGGTGTGCTCGGGGACGCCGACCTGGATCCCCGGCTGCTGATGTGGGACCTCCACCGCAACGTGGACCGCGGCCAGGTGCCACCCGGCACGACAGTGGTGCGGTTCGACCTCAGCGAGGTGCCGGCCCGACAGCGGCGGTGGTGGATCGTGCTGAGTCCCGAGGAGGTCGACGTCTGCGACGACGACCCCGGCCACGACGTGGCCGCCACAGTGGTCGCACCGTTGCGCTGTCTGGTGGAGATCTGGCGGGGCGACCGGACCTGGACCGACGCCCTGCGGTCGGAGTCGGTCCGGATCACCGGACCGGAGCAGCTGCGTCGAGCCATCCCGGTGTGGTTCCGACCCGGCAACTTCGCTGCCGTGCCGCGCCCCGGCGCGGAGCTCGTCGCCTGAGGGTGGGTCAGGACTGCCCGCGGTCAGGGGTCCGTGCCTGGAGGATCTCGGGGACGTAGAGCGGCCGGTCGAGCGCCCGGCGCCAGGCCCGCCACAGCAGGATCAGACCGGTGATCACCAGCGGGCTGACCAGGAACGCCCACCACGCCAGCGCCAGCAGACCGAGCTGGACCCCGATCGCGGCCGCGAGCCCGACCTCCACGAAGCGGCCACCGAAGACGATCATCAGACCGGCCGTGGCCTGGTAGGCGATCAGCAGGGCGACGGCCACCGAGACCAGTGGGTCGCCCGCGACCGCGACGGCGTCGCGCACCGGGGGAAGCCAGGACCCGGCCACGATCGCGGACAGGTCGACGTCCACGGCCACGAGCACGGCGAGCCCGACCGCGCCCAGACCGGCCAGGGAGAAGGCGGTGGCCGCCAGTCCCACCCGCAGCGCCCGGCCGTCGCGCGCGGAACGCACGCCGGACCCGACGATGATCAGACCCGTCAGGACCCAGCCGACGACCAGTGTCACGATCACTCCCTCGTCCGAGCACTCCTCGTCGAGTGCTCGCCGGGAAGCCTGGCACGTCCCGACCCGGTGTGACCAGCGTCTCAGCACCCGAGGTCCGGTCGGATCGGCCGGCGAGGATCTGCCGGCAGCAGATCCGCCCCCGGCAGCACGCTCTTCCGTGCCGGTCACGGCGGCGGCAGCGTGGTGGCCATGAGCGACACCACCCCGATCGGCGGGCTGTTCGACGAACAGCTCCTCAGCCGTCTGCTGCACCAGCGCATCGTCGTCCTCGGCGCCGAGGTCGACGACCCCATCGCCAACCGCATCTGCGCCCAGCTCCTGCTGCTGTCCGCCGAGGACCCCCGGGCCGACATCAGCCTCTACATCAACTCCCCGGGCGGGTCGGTCTCGGCCGGTCTGGCGATCATGGACACGATGCGCCTGATCCCCAACGAGGTCAGCACCCTGGCCATGGGACTGGCCGCCAGCATGGGCCAGTTCCTGCTCTCCGCCGGAACCCCGGGCAAGCGCTTCGCCCTCCCCCACGCCCGGGTGCTGCTGCACCAGGGCTCCGCCGGGATCGGCGGCACCGCCGTCGACATCGAGATCCAGGCGCAGAACCTCGAGCACACCCGGGACGTCCTGCTCGGGCTGATCGCCGAGCACACCGGTCAGCCGGTGGAGCGGATCGCCCGCGACTCGCTGCGGGACCGCTGGTTCACCGCGGCCGAGGCGCAGGCGTACGGGCTGGTCGATCACGTGGTGACCACCCTGGACGACATCCGACCGGGGGGTCGGCAGACCGTTGGGTTGGCCACCGTCGTGGGCAATGGGCGGGGGGCGACACGATGAGCGGGTACACGATCCCCAACGTGGTCGAGAAGCGGCCCACGGGCGAACGGGCGCTGGACATCTACAGCCGGCTGCTCTCGGACCGGATCGTCTACCTCGGCACCGAGCTGGACGACGGCGTGGCCAACGTGGTCGTGGCTCAGCTGCTGCACCTGGAGTCCGAGGACGCCGACCGGGAGATCAACCTCTACGTGAACTCCCCCGGAGGCTCGATGACCGCGATGCTGGCCATCTACGACACGATGCAGTTCATCCACGCCCCGGTGGCCACCACCTGCGTCGGGCAGGCGGCGTCGGCGGCCGCGGTGCTGCTCTCCGCCGGCTCACCCGGGCGGCGGGCCATCCTGCCGCACGGTCGGGTGCTGCTGCACCAGCCGTCGGCGGAGGGCCGGGGCACGCTGCCGGACCTCGTGCTGCACGCGCGGGAGATCATGCGGATCCGCGCGCAGATGGAGGAGGTGCTGGCCCGGCACACCCGGCAGTCGACCGAGCGGCTGCGCGCCGACACCGACCGCGACAAGATCTTCGACGCCGAGGCGGCGGTGGCGTACGGGATCGTGGACGCGGTCATCACCAGCCGCAAGGAGCTCGCGGCCTGACGCGGGACCGCGGCTGACCGGAGTCATGGTGGTCGGCGCCGGTCAGCGACCCTGGGTCGGACGGCGGTCAGGTGACCTCGGTCAGGCGGCCAGGGCGACCGGTCCGGTCGGCCGTCCCGCGGTCCGGACCAGCCGGCGACCCACCGCCCGGGTGAGATCGAGCAGCGGGAGGCCCAGGGCCCCGCCCACGGCGGCCAGCATCTCCGAGGACGGCTCCTTGCGGCCGCGCTCGATCTCCGACAGGTACTGCACCGAGATGCCGGCCCGGTCCGCGACGACCCGTTGGGTCTCGCCCCGAGCGGTGCGGCGGTCCCGGAGCACCTGACCGACCAGCTCACGCCAGAGGAGCTCCCGCGGCGGGCGGACGGGCTCGGGCGCCGGCCGGCGCGGAAAGGCGATCAGGTCTCCCATGACCCGACGCTAGGCCGGGCGGGGCCCGCGCGACAGCGTGGTTCGCTCAGGGCGTACGGGATGGTCTGGCGACCCCTGACCGTCCGGCGAGACTCAGCGGGCCACCAGATAGCCCTCGGCGTCGAGGGTCACCGGGATCGGGTCGGCGATGAAGAAGGAGTCGATGCCGCGCGGTTCGGTGTTGCGGAAGCCGACCAGGGCCCAGCTGCCGTCGCGCTGCTGGACCAGCGGGGCCGCGAACAGCTCGGGTTCGGCGGTGAAGGGGCGGGCCCGGTCGATGTCCCACGGACCCAGCGGACCCGGCGACGGCACCGACCAGGTGGAGTAGTGACCCGTCCGGGCGATCCGCTCGGCCGTCATCT
>JBMDXL010000073.1:0-7865 GCA_048594465.1 Microlunatus sp.
TGTGGTGCTGGGGGTGCGGTGTCGCGATGTAGAGCGCGTCGACGTCGGGGGCGTCGATGAGCTCGCGGTACGACCCGTACGCGGTGGCCAGCCCGTGCGCGGCACGGAACGCCTCGGCCCGCTCCGGCGACCGTGAGGCGACCGCCACGGCCACGGCCCCGGGAGCGTACGGAAAGTCCTCGACGACCTTGGCCGCGATCCGGCCCGGTCCGACGATGCCCCACCTGACGTCTCCCTCGGAGTTCATCCCCTCACCCTAGGAGGACCCGTCCGTGGCCGCGGGTCAGCCGGGGCGGGCGACCCCCGTCCACGTACGCTCGTCGGACCGCTCGACGTCCGGGCGGGTCGACGACACGAGGTCCACCGCACCATGACTGTTCCCGCCCCGCTGCCCACGGGGGGTCTGCCGGCTCCCGTCGATCCCCACCGGCCGGCGCCGCCGACGCTGACCAACGGCGCCACCGTGCACGGCTTCCGTGGCGACATGGCGATGCGGCACCCCTGGGAGCTGCCGCTGCTGATCGTCGGGGCGTCGTTCACCACGCTGGCCTACCTGACCTGGGGTGGGCTGCTGATCTACGCCATCGTCCTGCTGTCGTCCGGCCGGGGCGCCACGATCGAGAACGCGATCGGCGAGGCCTCGATCGTGGCCCAGCTGGTCGCGCTGCTGATGGCGCTGCCGTTCCTGATCTGGATCGCCCGGGCGCTGATGTACGCCCAGCTGCGGGTCCAGTCGGTGCGGATGAGCCCGACCCAGTTTCCCGAGGGCTACCGGATGGTGGCCGAGGCCGCGTACCAGTTCGGTCTGCGGCGGGTGCCGGACGCGTACGTGGTGCTGGGCAACGGCGTGATCAACGCCTTCGCCGCCGGTCACGGCTTCCGCCGTTTCGTGGCGATCAACTCCGATCTGTTCGAGGTCGGCGGCGCCGTCCGCGACCCGGACGCCCTGCGCTTCGTGATCGGCCACGAGGTCGGTCACATCGCCGCCGGCCACGTCTCCTACCTGCGGCTGGTGTTCACCAACCTGCTGGCCCAGGTGCCGCTGCTGGGCACCGCCTACTCGCGCAGCCAGGAGTACACCGCCGACAACTTCGGCTACCTGCACGCGCCGGCGGGAGCGCCCGGGGTGATGGCCACGCTGGCCGCGGGCAAGTACCTGAACGCGAACGTCAACGTCAACGAGCTGGCCGACCGGGCCGCGCACGAGAAGGGCCTGTGGGTCCACATCGCCAACTGGCAGTCCAGCCACCCGGTGACGACCTGGCGGTCGCACGCGCTGCGGGACCGCCGTCGCCCCGGTCACCTGTGGTTCCGGCCGGGGCTGAACGGGACCCCCGGCGCCAGCTACGTCGGACCGCTGCCCCCCGGCAGCGACGACTCGTTGCAGTACCCGACCCCGGCCGACGCACTGGTCCTGCTGGATCGGGCGGCGGCGGAGCGCCCGCCCGGTTTCGACCAGCAGTTCGGACGCTTCCCCGGGGTCGACTACGGTTCCCGGCCGACGATGCGCGAGGTCCAGCTGTCGGTACCGCTGCTCTCCCGGCCCTCGCTGCTGCCCCCGGCCCCGCCGCCCCAGCAGGGTCCGCCGCCCCAGCAGGGCCCGCCGCAGGATCCGGGGCCGGCCGGACCGACGGGTCGCTGAGCGCGGCGGTCGCACCGCTCGGATCCCGGTGTACCGAGTCATTGACACAGCACAGAGGGAAGCTGTATCAATGACCTAGTACACAAGGGAGGTCGTCGTGTTCGGAGTGCCGCTCGTCATGCTGCTGGTGCTGCTCGCCAGCCTGGCCGTGCCGGTGGTCCTGCTGCTGGACGCCCTCGGGCGCCCGTCGGGACCCGGCCCGGGCCGGGGGATCGACGGGGACGTGCTGGACCACGGTCTGCGCCGCCACCGTCGTCGGCTGGTCGGCTGTCTGGTCGGCACCGTCGGCGCCCTGGGGGCCGGCCTCTGGCTGGACGGGCTCTGGCCGTCGCTGCTGGGTGTCCCGCTGGCGGTGGCTCCCGGTCTGGCCGCCGCGGTCGCCATGCTGGCGTACGCGACCTGGCCGTCGGTCGACCCGCTCTGGACGGGCGCCGCCCCGGTGACGGCGTCGTTGACCCGCCGTGAGGCGTGGAGCTTCGCTCGGCGGGGAACGCTGCTCGTCCCGCTGGCGGTCGCCGGCGCGTTCCTGCTCGTCCTGGTCGCTGCCGCCCTGGTGGCGGACCCCGACGCGTCGGGTCGGCTGCGCGCCTTCGGTCTGGTGCAGGGCGACGTGGGCAGTCTGGCCTCGCCCTTCCCCGGCAGCTTCTACGGGCTTCCCCTGGCCGCGGTGACCGTCCTGCTCGTCCTGTCCACGTACGCCGCCCTCCGCCGGATGGCCACCTCGCCGGCGATCGCGGGGAGTGCCGCCGCACCCGGGGCTCACGAGATCGACCGCCGCTGGCGCGCGATCAGCACCACCGTCATCGTCCGTACGGCGACCTCGTCCCTGCTGGGGTACGCGGGCAGCACGCTGCTGATCGGTGGCTCCGCGATCCTCCGGGCGTCCCGACCCGACAACGGGATGGTCCCGACCCCGTGGATCGGTGTCGGCTGGACCGCGACCGTGCTCGGGGTCCTCGCCCTGCTGGCCGCGGCGGTCGCCGCCGGGGCAGCCGTCGCCGCTCTGTTGTCTTTGCGCACCACTGCGGTGCTCGGGCAGCGGGCCGTCGTGGCACCGCGCCCGTGACGGGGCCGCCGATCGCCGGGGACGGACTCGCCGGGGACGGAACGGCCGAGCCGACGGCGGTGCGGATCGACGCCGACAGCGCCGTGCCCCCGTTCGACCAGATCAAGGCCCAGCTGCGCGACCAGGTCCGGGCGGGTGCGCTGGCGCCGGGGACCCGGCTTCCGTCCATCCGGCAGCTCGCCGGGGACCTCGGGGTGGCGCCGGGCACGGTCGCCCGCGCCTACGCCGAACTCGAGGCCGAGGGGCTGCTCGACTCCAGTCGGACGCGCGGCACCCGGGTGCGCCCGGACCAGCAGGCCGACGTGTCGGTCCGCCGGGCGGCCGAGCAGTTCGTGGCCGCTGCCCGGCTGACCCCGATCGAGCTGGGCGACGTGCTCGGTCTGGTGCGGACGGAGTGGCAGCGCCAGTCCTGAACGCGTCGCTCCTCGGGTCAGCGAGACGCGGCGGTCCAGCCGGCGGCGACGACGCGGTCGGGGTGTCGCTCGGTGTCGACGACGACCCGGCGACCGTCACGCACGGTGATGCCGTCCAGGTAGACACCGCGCCCGGACAGCGCCGCGTCCTGGGTGTAGGTCCAGCGGACCGCGGTGCTCCCCGCCGGGATCTCCGCGACCGCCCGCGCCCAGCGGCGGACACCCGAGACCGCGTACGGTCCGTCGACGGTCTCGCCGCCCAGCCGGTAGCCGAGCGGGGTCCAGGTGGTGCCGTCGACGGACGACTCCAGCACCAGCGGGTCGCTGGACTCGGTGTCCACGAGCTGCTGCCAGCTCAGCCTCGGGGCTCGCAGCCCGGCCGGGAGCGGCACGGTCAGCGTGGCCGTCCGGGCGTTCGCGGTGCCGGAGAACCAGGCGGTGCGGCCCTCCCGGGGTCGCACGGCCAGTGACTCGGCCAGACCCTGGGCCGCGGCCACCCGCGCCGGGTTCACCGACCCCCACGACCGGGACGGGTGGACCCGGTTGGTCAGCAGGATGACGAACGAGCGGGACGCGAAGTCGATCACCAGCGAGGTGCCGGTGTACCCGGTGTGCCCGGCGGTGCGCAGCGAGCTCAGCCCGCCCATGTACCAGCGCTGGTCCAGCTCGAAGCCCAGACCGTGGGCGTCGTCGCCGAAGGCGGTGTTCTCGTTCGTGATCATCTGCCGGACGGTGGTGCTGCGCAGGATGCGCTTGCCGTCGTACGCGCCGCCGTTGATCATGGTCTGGGCCAGGATCCCGAGGTCGCGGGCGGTGGAGAAGACACCGGCGTGACCGGCCACGCCGCCGAACGACCAGGCGTTCTCGTCGTGCACCTCGCCCCACACCATCCCCCGGTCGGGAACGGACTGGAACTCGGTGGCGGCGACCCGGGTCTTCTTCCTCGGCGAGGGGTTGTAGCCGGTGTCCCGCATCCGCAGCGGCGTGGTGATGCCGTCGGCGACCAGTCGGTCGAGGGTCTTCCCGCTCACCTTCGTCACCAGCGCGCCGAGGGTGATCAGGTTCAGATCGCTGTACAGGTAGCGCGATCCGGCGGCCGCGGTCAGGTCGGCGGTGACGGCGGCCCGGAGCCGGGACGCCGGATCCGGGTGGTCGCGCCACAGCGGCAGGAAGGCGGGGAACCCGGACGTGTGGGTCAGCAGCTGGCGGACGGTCACCCCGCTCTTGTCGTACGGCGACGTCGCGCTGTGCTGGCTGAACTCGGGCAGGTAGCGGCTCACCGGGGCGTCGAGGTCGACCCGCCCGGCCTCGACCTGCTGCATGACCACGATGGAGGTGAACAGCTTCGAGACCGAGGCCAAGTCGTAGATCGTGTCGGTGCGGGTCTCGATCCGATCGCTCGCGGGCAGCTGGGTGCCGGCGCCGTCGGCGTACAGGCGGGCGTAGCCGGTGGCCCTGGTCAGCACCACCCGGCCCTGGTGGCCGTAGCTGAGCACCGCCCCCGGATAGAGCGGGTGCCCGTTGGCCTGCGGCCGGGTGTACCCCTCGATGGTGGTCCAGGCCGCGTCGAGCGGCGCCGGGTCCAGACCGACCCGGGACGGCGACGCGGTGCGCAGCACGGTGCGCGGAGGGGCGAACCCGGGCTGGGGACGGTCGAACCGCCCCTCCGCGACATCTGCGCGCTCCCGGTCAGCCATCGCGGTCGACGGTACGCCGAGCAGCAGCGCCGTGGCCACGCCCACGACGACCCACCGGCGGCCGCGCATCAGCGGCTCCGCCGGTACAGCAGGTACGGCCGACGCCGCCGCTCGAAGGCGGCCAGCTCGGTCTTCCAGGCTGCGGTGATCTCGGCCGTCGACGCGCCGCCGTCGAGCTGGGTGCGGAAGCGGCTGGACCCGGTGAGCAGGTCGATCCACCGTCCCGGCGGGTTGTCCCCGCTGCGCCAGGCGAAACCGTCGTAGCGGTCCCGCAGGGCCACCATCATCTGGGTCGCCACCGCGATCGCGTCGAGCTTCGCCGGATCGGTGACGTGCACCTGGACGCCGCCGCAGACCACGCCCACGTGCTTGGAGAACGTCGGGGTGAAGTAGGCCTCGCGGAAGCGGACCCCGGCCAGACCGGCGTCGTTCAGGTCGGCCGCCCAGCGGTGGTCCACGTACGGGGCGCCGATCAGCTCGAACGGCTTGGTGGTGCCGCGACCCTCGGACAGGTTGGTCGCCTCGAACAGGCAGGTCCCCGGGTAGAGCAGCGCGGTCGTCGGGGTCGGCATGTTGGGACTCGGCAGGATCCAGGGCAGACCGGTCTCGTCGAACAGCTCGTCGGTCCTCCAGCCTTCGACCTCGACCACGTCGAGATCGCGGACCCTCGCCTTGCCGGCCGCCGGCAGCAGCACGCCGTTGGCGTAGCGGGCGAACTCGCCGGCCGTCATCCCGTGCTGCTGGACGATCCGGTCCTTGCCGACGCCGCTGGTGAAGCCGTCGACCAGCAGCGGGCCGCGGGCCCGGCCGCCGACCGGGTTCGGTCGGTCCAAGATCACGAACCGGAGCCCGAGCTGACCCGCGGCGATCAGGGCGTCGTACATGGTCCAGATGTAGGTGTAGAACCGGGCGCCCACGTCCTGGATGTCGAAGACCACCGTCTCCACCTTCGCCTCGGTGAAGAGGCGGGCGAACGTCGTGGCGTCCGCGCCGTACGCGTCGTAGACCGTGACCCCGGTGCGCTCGTCGACGTAGGTGTCCTCCGACGAGCCGGCCTGGGCCGCGCCGCGGAAGCCGTGCTCCGGTCCGAACACCCCACCGACGGTGACGCCGGCGGCGACCATCGCGTCGACGATGCTGATCAAGGAACCGCTGAGGACGCCGGTGGGGTTGGTGATCACGCCCACCCGCTGGCCCCGGAGCTCGCGCCAGCGGCCCGTCGCCACCACGTCCGCGCCGGTGCGTACCCGCCCGCCGCGCGGGCGCGCCGAGGCGTCCATGCTCCCGATCACCGGGGTGGCGGCCAGGGCGCCCGCACCGATCAGCAGACTGCGTCGTCCGAGCTCGACCATGATCAGCTCCTCACTTCTTCAGACCGGTGCCGAACGGGTACAGGACCGTCCCGGGCTCGTCGGGGTCGGGGATGTCGACCGGCAGCTTCCCGCGGGCCTTGTTCTCACCGGTGATCACCCGCAGGGCGGACTCCACGGCCACCGTGGTCGAGGAGTAGGTGACCAGGTAGCTCTGGACCCCGTCCAGGTGACCGATGTCGTACGCGTCCCGGAGCGCGACCACCAGGACCGGCTTGCCCGTGGCGCGCAGGGCGGCCACCAGCTGCTGCTGGGCGGTGCTGTTCCAGGCGGCCGAGGTGGTGACCACGATCTGCTCGGCGCCCTTCGCCCGGTCGACGGCGGCGGCGATGGTGGCGGCGTTCGGGGTGGTGCCGGCGGCCAGCGCGTCGGTCGTCCACCCGCGTTCGGTGAGACCGGCGGCCAGCTGCGGCACCTGGGTCGTCCCCCAGCCCGTCACGAACGTCTTCTTCGCCGGCAGCGGCACCAGGTCCGCGTCGTCGGTGACCAGGGTGGTGGTCCGGTCGGTGATCTCCTGCGCCCACGACGTGTGACGGGCGTTGCCGACCACGGCGCTCACCCGGGACTCGTCGACCAGCGGCTCGGCCAGCACCCCTCGGTTGCTCTTCATGGTCAGGATCCGGCGGACGCTCTCGTCGATCCCCTCCTCGGTCACCCGACCGGAGCGGACCCCGTCGATCACCGCCATGCTCTGCAGGGCCGGGTGCTGCCGGTCGCGCAGCACGTCCGCCCCGGCCTCGACCGCGCGGACGGCGATCTCGGCGTCGTCGTACTTCTGCCGGACGCCCTCCATCCGCAGCGAGTCGGTGGCGATCACGCCGGTGAACTTCAGCTCGTCGCGCAGCACCCCGGTCAGCACCTTGTGGCTGAGGGTCGAGGGATCTCCGGAGTCGTCGAACGCCGGGAAGACGATGTGGGCGGTCATGATCGCGTCCACGCCTGCCTTGATCGCGGCACGGAAGGGCGGGGCGTCGATCTTCTCCCACTCCGCCTTGGTGTGGTCGATCAGCGGCAGCGCGTAGTGCGAGTCCGTGCCGGTGTCGCCGTGGCCGGGGAAGTGCTTCGCGGTCGCGGTGACCTGCTGGTCCTGCAGCCCGCTGACCGCGGCCGAGACGTTCCTGGCCACCAGCTTCGGGTCCGAGGAGAACGACCGCACCCCGATGACCGGGTTGGCCGGGTTGACGTTCACGTCCGCGTCGGGCGCGTAGTCGGTGTTGATGCCGATCGCCCGCAGCTCACGCCCGGTGATCTCGTACGTGTCGTAGGTGAGCTTCGGATCGCGGGTCGCGCCCAGGGCCATGGCGCCGGGGAACACGGTCGCGGGCGGACCGACCCGGGCGACCAGGCCGGTCTCCTGATCGGTGGCCACACTCAGCGGCACCGGGTTGCCGGCCGCGGCGTTGGCCCGCTGCAGTCCGTTGCTCAACCGGGCGATCTGCGCCGGGTTGTCGGTGTTGCCCGACCAGGCGAAGTAGATGACCCCACCGAGGTGGAACTTCGCCACGGCCTGGGCGGGGGTGTCGACCCCGAACCGGGAGCGGTTCTCCGCCGACACGGTGTCGGCGGTGCCGCCGGTGACGTAGGGGACGAAGAGCTGACCGACCTTCTGCTCCAGGGTCATCGCGGCCAGCGTCGACGCCACCTGGTCGGTGGGCTTCTTCGGGGAGGCGGCGGACG
>JBMDXL010000730.1:0-2529 GCA_048594465.1 Microlunatus sp.
TGGCGGTCAGCCAGTCCGGCTCGACCCAGGAGATCGTCGACGCCCTCGCCGCGGCCCGCGACGCCGGCGCCGCGACCGTCGCGGTGACCAACGTCGAGGACTCGCCGCTGGCCGCGATCGCCGATCTGGCCCTGATCACGCGGGCCGGTCACGAGGTCGCCGTGCCGGCCACCAAGACCTTCACCACCCAGGTGGCCGCGCTCAGCGTCCTGGTCGACGCGCTGGCGCCGCAGCAGGGCACGCTGGACGACGGCTTCGGCCGGGTGGTCGAGCAGGCCGAGGCCATGCTGGCCACCGACCGGTCGGTGCTCGACGAGATGGTCGATGTGCTCTCGCGCACCGACGAGGTGCTCAGCTCGGGTCGCGGCATCACGTTCGGCACCACCCTCGAGGCGGCGCTCAAGCTCGAGGAGACCTGCCTGCGCCCGGTCCGCGGGCTCTCGTACGCCGACCTCAAGCACGGACCGATGGCGATCATCGACCACGAGCTGGCCACCCTGCTCGTGGCCGGTCCCGACGGACCGACCCTGCCCGGGCTGATCGAGCTCGCCGGATCCATCCGTGGCACCGGGTCACCGGTGCTGGGCATCGGTGGCGACGCCGCGTTCCGCGCCGCCTGCGACCTCGCGGTGGCCGGGCCCGATCTCCCCGAAGCACTCGCGCCCATCGTGCTTCCGATCCCGGCCCAGCTGCTGGTCGAGCAGTTGGCCCGCGCCCTCGGCCTCGATCCCGATCAGCCCCGCGGCCTGAAGAAGGTCACCCAGACCGACTGACCGACCGATCGCCCCGACCCCGGTGGGGCCGGGTGTGGCTCGGTCGGATCCGGGTCGCGGCGTGGCAGGATCCGGAGCGAGGAAGGGGGCGGGGCCGTGGTCGCGCTGGTCGTGGCGTGTGTGACCGGACTGCTGTTCTCGCTGTTCGTGACCCCGTACGCGATCCGGCTGTACGGCCGGCTCGGCTGGGCCCAGGTGATCCGGCAGGACGGCCCGGCCAGTCACCAGGTGAAGCGCGGCACCCCCACCATCGGCGGGTTGATCTTCATCGTGGGCACCCTGATCGGTTACGGCGCCGGCCATCTCGCCGCGCCCCGCACCCCGGTCAGCGCCAGCGGTCTGCTCACCCTCGGCGCGATGGTCGGGTTCGGCGTCATCGGCTTCCTCGACGACTACCTCAAGATCAAGAAGCAGAACAGTGGCGGCCTGTCCGAGCGGTACAAGATCATCGGCCAGGTCGTGCTCGCCATCGGGTTCGGCCTGGCCGCGCTGCTGATCCGCAGCCCGAACGGCACCACCCCCGCCCTGCCAGGCATCGGTCTCGCCGGCGCGACCGTGATCGACCTGGCCACCTGGGGACTGGTGATCGGGATCGGGCTGACCCTGGTCTGGTACGTGGTGCTGTCGATCCTGGTCACCAACGCGGTCAACATCGTCGACGGTCAGGACGGCCTGCTGCCCGGCGTCGCGCTGACCACGCTCGGCGCGTACGTGATCATCACGTTGTTCCAGACCCGGCAGTCCTGCCTGATCGCCACCGGGCCGGGCTGCTACGACGTCAGCTATCCCCTCGACCTGGCCATCGTGGCCGGCGGGCTGGCCGCCTCGCTGGCCGGCTACCTGTGGTGGTCCACCCCGCCCGCCAAGATCTTCATGGGCGACACCGGTTCGCTGGCCGTCGGCGGTGTGGTGCTCGCGCTGATGATCCTGACCCGGACCGAGCTGCTGCTGCCGATCATCGGCCCGGTGTACGTGATGGTCGCCGGCTCGGTCTTCCTGCAGCGCTACTACTTCAAGCTGACCAAGGGCAAGCGGATCTTCAAGATGGCGCCGATCCACCACCACTTCGAGCTGAGCGGGTGGCAGGAGACCACGATCACCTTCCGGTTCTGGATCATCTCCGGTGTCGGTGCGGTGATCGGGGTCGCGGTGTTCTACCTGGCCTGGGTGGCGGCCAGCGGCTACTCGGTCACCGGCTGAGCCGCTGCCGAAGAGTCCTGCGGTGAGGCCCAGTCGCGGGCCCAGTGGTACATCGCGATGGCAGCGGCGGCGCCCGCGTTGATCGACCGGGTGGAGCCGTACTGCGTGATGGCCACGACCCGCTCGCACCGCTGCTGCATCGCGGGGGTCAGCCCCGACGCCTCGGAACCGAAGACCAGACAGCAGTCCCGAGCCAGCGCGCTGGTCTCCAACGGGACGGAGCCGACGACGTTGTCCACCCCGATCATCGCGACCCCGTGCTCGTCGAGCCAGTCGGCCAGCGCGTCCTCGTCGGCGTGGTGGTGGACGTGGAGGTAGCGGTCGGTGACCATGGCACCGCGACGGTTCCAGCGCCGGCGCCCGACGACGTGGACGCCCGCGACGTTGAACGCGTTCGCTGTCCGGACGACCGAGCCGATGTTGAAATCGTGCTCCCAGTTCTGGATGGCCACGTGCAACGGGTGGCGGTGCCGGTCCAGCTCGGCGACCACGGCCTCCAAGCGCCAGTAGCGGAAACGGTCGGCCACGTTGCGCCGATCGCCGTCGCGCAACAGCT
>JBMDXL010000731.1:0-2175 GCA_048594465.1 Microlunatus sp.
GACGGTGGCGCAGTGCCGGGCCAGCTCCTGCGGGGGCAGCGGACCCGGGAACCGCGCGGCGGTGATCGCCTGGAGCGACGCACCCAGCACCGCCGCGGTCCGGGCCCCGACCCCCGCCGCGAGGACCGCCGCACAGAGACCACCGAGCACGTCGCCGGAACCGGCCTGGCCGGTCCAGGCGGGACCGGGGACGGCCACGTCGACGGTCGCGGTGCCCGGACTGGCCACCAGCTGGGTGGCGCCCTTGAGGAGCACGGTCGCGCCGGTGCGGTCGGCACCGGACCGGACCGCGGCGACCGGATCCGCGGTCACGTCGCTGCGCTCGCCACCCAGCAGCCGGGCCAGCTCACCCGCGTGCGGCGTCAGCAGCACGGTGCCGGGCACCCGGTCCGGCAGGTGCCGCAGCCCGTCGGCGTCGATCACCAGCGGTAGCCCGGTCCGCACGAGCGCGGCGATCACCTCGTCGCCGTCGGGACGGTCGCCCCACCCGGAGCCGACCAGCCAGGCCTGCACCCGGCCGTCGGAGAAGACCACGTTCGGCAGCTCCCGGCCGATGATCTCCGCCGACCGCCGGGAGCCACGGAAGCGCACCATCCCGGCGCCGCCGTGGACGGCGCCCTGGGTGGAGAGCACCCCCGCGCCGGGATAGGCGTCGGAGCCGGTGTCGATGCCGACCACGCCCCGCGCGTACTTGTCGCTGGTCGGGCCCGGGACGGGCCAGTGGGCCGCCACGTCGTCGACGTCCCAGGCGGCCAGAGCGGGAGCGGTGCCGTCCGGGTCCAGCCCGATGTCGACCAGCTCGATCCGCCCGCACCGGCCGGCCCCCGGCTCGATCAGGTGCACCGGTTTGTAGCAGCCGAAGGTGGCGGTGCCGATGGCCTGCACCGAACCGGCGGGTGCCTGGCCGGTGTCGGTGACCACCCCCGAGGGCAGGTCGACCGCGAGCACCGGGACCCCGCTGACGGCGGCCACGGTGGTGAGGGCGCGGACGTCGTCGGGCAGTCCCGGCCGACCGCCGATGCCCAGCACCCCGTCCAGCACCAGGTCCGCCCCGGCCAGGTGGTCGGCGACCGGCCCGGCGCCGTCGACCAGCCGACCACCGGACGCCACCAGGGCCGCCAGACCGCCGGGGTGCGGGCGACCGAGAGCCCGGACGGCGGTGACCGCGCACCCCCGCCGGGCCAGCCGCTGACCGGCGTACAGGGCGTCTCCGCCGTTGTTGCCGGGACCGACCAGGATCAGCACCCGGGCGCCGTAGACCGCACCGCGGGTGCGGGTGAGCAGGTCGGCCGCGAGGACGGCCAGACCGTGCGCCGCCCGCTGCATCAGAGCCGACTCACCGGCCGTCGCCATCGCGGCGTCCTCGAGTGCCCGGGTCTGGGCCACCGTGTACGCGTACCGCACGGACTATCCCTCGCAGACGACCAGCGCCGACGCGATGCCGGCGTCGTGGGACAGGGACAGGTGGACGTTCCGCACACCGAGCGCCCGGGCCCGGTCCTCGACGGTGCCGGTGATCACGAAGAAGGGGCGGCCGCCGCTGTCGGTCTGCACCTCAGCATCGTGCCACGCCATCCCCGGTGGGGCACCCAGCGCCTTGGCCAGCGCCTCCTTGGCGGCGAACCGCGCCGCCAGCGAGGCCATCGAGCGTTCAGCTTCCAGGGGGGTGAACAGCCGCTGCACCATCCGCGGGCGACGCTCGACGGCCTCGGCGAACCGCCGGACGTCGCACACGTCGACACCGATCCCGATGATCATGACGACGGTCCGTCCACGGGAGCCAACCGGCGCCCGTCCGTGATCATGGTCGGCCCACCCGGCCGGGCGGGGTGCGCGGCCTCACTCGACCGTGACGGACTTGGCCAGATTGCGGGGCTGGTCGACGTCGTGGCCCTTGCGGGTGGCCAGCTCACAGGCGAAGACCTGCAGCGGGACGATCGCTACCAGCGGCTGCAGCAGCGTCGGCACCACCGGCAACGTGATCATCACGTCGGCGTACGGGACCGCGGCGTCGTCGCCCTCCTCGGCCAGCACGATCGTCCGGGCGCCCCGGGCCCTGATCTCCTGGATGTTGGAGATCACCTTGTCGTGCACGAGATCGCGTCCCGGCGGCGGCATCACCACGAAGACCGGCAACTGGTCCTCGATCAGGGCGATCGGTCCGTGCTTGAGCTC
>JBMDXL010000732.1:0-1768 GCA_048594465.1 Microlunatus sp.
CTCGCCGCCCTCGACGCTGATCAGCCGGTTGCTCACCGCCTGCGGACCGACGGTGCCCTCGCCGACGGCGGCGTACAGGGCCGAGACGTCGGGGAGCTTGTGGTAGTTGGCCACCGCCGTCAGGTGCTCCAGCGTCAGCAGCCGCTGCAGCGGCAGACCCGCCTTGCGCATCTGCTTGGCGATGGCCTCCTTGCCGGCCTCGATCGACTCCTCGCGGCGACCCTTGGTGAAGTGGTGCCGGATCTTGTTGCGCGCGCGGGGGCTGCGGACGAACTCCAGCCAGTCCCGGTTGGGTCCGGCGTTGTCGGCCTTGGAGGTGAGGATCTCCACCACGTCGCCGTTGGACAGCTCCGACTCCAGCGGCACCAGCCGGCCGTTCACCCGGGCGCCGACCGTCCGGTGCCCCACCTCGGTGTGGATGGCGTACGCGAAGTCGATCGGGGTGGCTCCCTGGGGCAGTGCGTGCACGTCGCCCTTGGGGGTGAACGCGTAGACCTCGGTGGAGTTGATCTCGAACCGCAGCGAGTCCAGGAACTCCCCCGGGTCGGCGGTCTCCCGCTGCCAGTCCAGCAGCTGCCGGACCCAGGTGAGATCGGTGTTGTCGCCGTTGGCGGTGGACGCGATGCCCTTGCCGCCCTCCTTGTACTTCCAGTGGGCGGCGACACCGAACTCGGCCCGCTTGTGCATCTCCTCGGTGCGGATCTGCAGCTCGACCGGACTGCCCTGCGGTCCCAGCACCGTGGTGTGCAGCGACTGGTACATGTTGAACTTGGGCATCGCGATGTAGTCCTTGAACCGGCCCGGCAGCGGGTTCCAGCGGACGTGCATCACCCCCAGCGCCGCGTAGCAGTCGCGGGGGCTGTCGACCAGGATCCGCAGTCCCACCAGGTCGAAGATGTCGGCGAAGTCGCGGCCTCGCACGACCATCTTCTGGTAGATCGAGTAGTAGTGCTTCGGTCGCCCGGTCACCGTCGCGCGGATCTTGGCGGCCCGCAGGTCCGCGGTGACCTGCTCGATCACCTGCGACAGGAACTCGTCCCGGCGCGGCGCCGCCTCGGCGACCATCCGGACGATCTCGTCGTAGACCTTGGGCTGCATGGCGGCGAACGAGAGGTCCTCCAGCTCCCACTTGATCGCGTTCATGCCCAGGCGGTGGGCCAGCGGGGCGAAGATCTCCAGCGTCTCCGACGCTATCCGGTGCTGCTTGTCGGGCCGCAGGTAGTGCAGCGTCCGCATGTTGTGCAGCCGGTCGGCCAGCTTGATCACCAGCACCCGGATGTCGCGGGACATGGCCACGACCATCTTGCGGATGGTCTCGGACTTGGCCGACTCGCCGTACGTGACCTTGTCCAGCTTGGTGCAGCCGTCGACCAGCAGCGCGATCTCCTCGCCGAAGTCGCGGGTCAGCGCCGACAGCGTGTACGAGGTGTCCTCGACGGTGTCGTGCAGCAGAGCGGCGCACAGCGTCGGCTCGGTCAGCCCGAGCTCGGCCAGGATCGTGGTCACCGCCAGCGGGTGCGTGATGTAGGCGTCGCCGCTGCGGCGGGTCTGGCCCCGGTGATAGCGCTCCGCCGTCCGGTAGGCGCGCTCGATCAGGGTCAGATCGGCCTTGGGGTGCGTCGCCCGGATGACCTTGAACAGCGGGTCCAGCACCGGCGCCTGCGGCTTCGCGGCCCCGAACCGGGCGATCCGCTGCCGCATCCGCACCCGGGGCTGCTCGGGTCCGGTGCTCAGCCCCACGGGGAGGATCCCGGGACCCTCAGCGTCC
>JBMDXL010000733.1:0-8600 GCA_048594465.1 Microlunatus sp.
GTGCCGGTGGGCACGATCTCCATGCGCGTGCTGGCGCAGCTGACCGACACGGTCACACCGCAGGGCGTCCTCGCCGTGTGCCGGACCCTCGACGTGCCGCTGGCCGAGGCGCTGACACCGGGCGTACGCCTGGTGGTGTTCTGCGACCGGGTACGCGATCCCGGCAACCTCGGCACCGTCATCCGGTGTGCCGACGCGTTCGGCGCCGACGCGGTGCTCGTCTCCGGCGACGCCGTCGACCTCTACAACCCCAAGACCGTGCGGGCCAGCACGGGAAGCATCTTCCACCTGCCGATCGCGGTCGGGGTGGACCTGCCCGAGGCGGTGGAGACCGCCCGGGCTCTCTCGCTCGCTGTCTGGGGGGCCGACGGCGCGGCCGACTGCTCGGTGACCGACCTGGCCACCGGCGGCGAGCTGGCCGGGCCGGTGCTGTGGGTCCTCGGCAACGAGGCGTGGGGGCTCACGGCCGACCATGCCGCACTGCTGGACCGCACCGTGGCGCTGCCCCTCTACGGCCGGGCCGAGAGCCTCAACCTGTCCACCGCCGCCGCGGTGCTGCTGTACGCGACGGCGACCGCCCAGCGCGCCGCTGGCCCGCGGGAGCCCGCCGAGAGCTGAACCCGTACGGCACCGTCGGCAGGTGACCGTGACCCGATCGAGCCGCTGCGATAAGCGGCGGCCGGGGCGGCGCGTTCCTCCTAGACTGTCCCGGGCGCCGGGCCACCCGCCGGCGCCGATGGTCCTCTCCCCGTCCCGAAGCAGGAGTCATGTCCGGCCCGAACTCGAGCTACGACCCCGTCCAGGTCACCCCGTTGGATGCCGACCACGTCGAGGCGGCCGTCGCCGAGGCGCTGGCCGCGTTCGCGGCGGCGACCTCGCTGGCCGAGCTCAAGTCGGCCCGTCGGGCCCACGCGGGGGACCGGTCGCCGATCGCCCTGGCCAACCGGGAGATCGGCGCGCTCCCGCCCCAGGCCCGCAAGGACGCCGGCCGGCGGATCGGCCAGGCCCGCGGCCGGATCAACCAGGCGCTGGCCGCCCGCGAGGTCGAGATCGCCGAGGTCGAGCTGGCCCAGCGCCTGGTCGACGAGCGGGTCGACGTGACCCTGCCGGTCGAGCTGGCGCCGACCGGTGCCATCCACCCGATCACCGCCCTGATGGACCAGATGATCGACGTGTTCGTCGCCATGGGCTGGGAGGTGGCCGAGGGGCCCGAGCTCGAGGCTGAGTGGCTCAACTTCGACGCCCTCAACTTCGTGCCCGACCACCCCGCCCGGACGATGCAGGACACCCTCTTCGTCGGCGAGCCGGACGCCGGGCTGGTGCTGCGGACCCACACCTCGCCGGTCCAGGCCCGGGCGCTGCTGACCCGGGACCTGCCGGTGTACGTGGTCTGCCCCGGCAAGGTCTACCGCGCCGACGAGTACGACGCCACGCACCTGCCCGTCTTCCACCAGATCGAGGGCCTGGTCGTCGACCAGGGCATCACGCTGGCCGATCTGCGCGGGACGCTGGACCACTTCGCCCGCGCCATGTTCGGCGACACCCGGACGCGGATGCGGCCCAACTACTTCCCCTTCACCGAGCCGTCGGCCGAGGTGGACCTGCAGTGCTTCGTCTGCCACGGCGACTCCGTCGGCCGGCCCGACCGCCCGTGCCGGACCTGCCGCAGCGAGGGCTGGATCGAGTGGGGCGGCTGCGGCGTGGTGAACCCGCGCGTGCTGGAGGCCTGCGGGGTCGACTCGAGCGTCTACTCCGGCTTCGCCTTCGGGATGGGCGTGGACCGCACTTTGATGTTCCGCAACGACGCCGAGGACATGCGCGACATGATCGAGGGCGACGTGCGCTACAGCCGCTCACTGCTGGGACTGGCCCGATGAGGGCGTCATCGACGAAGGGACTCCGATGAAGGCGCCGCTGGGCTGGCTGCGGGACTACGCCGCGCTGGCCGAGGACCTGGACGGGCGCAGCCTGGCCGAAGCGCTGATCCGCGCGGGTCTGGAGGTCGAGACGGTCGAGCAGGCCGGCGCCGACGTGACCGGTCCGCTGGTCGTGGGTCGGGTGCTGTCGTACGTCGACGAGCCGCAGAAGAACGGCAAGGTGATCCGCTGGTGCCGGGTCGACGTCGGTCCGGAGCACAACGAACCCGCGAGCTCCGACGCTGCAGGGGACGACGTACCGGCCTCCCGGGGCATCGTCTGCGGCGCGCACAACTTCGCCGTCGGCGACCTGGTCGTGGTGTCGTTGCCCGGCGCCGTGCTGCCCGGTGGCTTCGCGATCGCCGCCCGCAAGACGTACGGGCACGTGTCCGACGGGATGATCTGCTCCGCCCGCGAGCTCGGGCTGGGCGACGACCACGACGGGATCATGGTCCTGCCGCCGACGGGGGACGGCGACCCGGTGCCCGTCGACGAAGCGGCACCGGTCCTGCACCTGCGCGAGGAGGTGCTGGACATCGCGGTCACCCCCGATCGCGGCTACTGCCTCTCGTTGCGCGGACTGGCCCGCGAGGCGGCCCAGGCCGAGGGTGTGGCCTTCCGCGACCCGGTGTCCCGGCCGACCCCGGAGCCCCTCGACGGTGGCCACCCGGTGCGGACCGAGTCCGCCGCCTGCCCGCTGTTCGTCGCGGTCTCGGTGACCGGCGTCGATCCGTCGCGCCCCAGTCCCCGCTGGCTGGCCCGGCGGGTCCAGCTGGCCGGGATGCGCTCCATCTCGCTGGTCGTCGACATCACCAACTACGTGATGCTGGAGACCGGCCAGCCGATCCACGCGTACGACGCCGAGCGGCTGGACGGGCCGATCGTGGTCCGGCAGGCGACCGCGGGGGAGAAGCTCACGACGCTGGACGACCAGGTCCGCATGCTGCATCCCGCCGACCTGGTCATCGCCGACGGCTCCGGTCCGATCGGGCTGGCCGGGGTGATGGGGGGAGCGAGCACTGAGATCGGCGCGGGCACGACGTCCGTGGTGGTCGAGGCGGCGCACTTCGACGCGATGACCGTGGCGCGCACGTCGCGCCGGCACAAGCTCAGCTCCGAGGCCAGCCGGCGCTTCGAGCGCGGTGTGGACCCGGCGGCGGCGTACGCGGCGGCCCACCGGGTGGCGGAGCTGCTGGTCGAGCTGGCCGGCGGCACCCTCGTCGAGGGCGAGACCGTCGTCGGCGCCGTTCCGGAGCCCGCGGCCACCACCATCGAGGCCGACCTGCCGGGTCGCATCCTCGGCACGACCGTCGACACCGGCACCGTGGTCGCCCTGCTCGAGGCGGTCGGCGCGACGGTCGGGGCGGACGGCTCTGCGCTGACCATCACGCCGCCGAGCTGGCGGCCCGACCTGACCGATCCGTACGACTACGTCGAGGAGGTCGGCCGGCTCGTCGGCTACGACACCATCACGCCCACGGTGCCCCGGGCGCCGGTCGGTCGTGGACTGACCGCGGCCCAGCGGGGTCGCCGCGCGGTCATCGCCGCGGTGGTGGCCGCCGGCTTCGTCGAGGTGCTGAGCTTCCCGTTCGCCTCGACCGAGGACCTGGACCGGTTGGGGGTGCCGGCCGGTGACCGCCGGCGTCGCCTCAACCGGATCGCCAACCCGCTGGCCGAGACGTCGCCCTACCTGCGCACGACGCTGCTGCCGGGGCTCTTCGGGGCCGTGGCCCGCAACCGCAGCCGCGGCACCGACGACCTGGCCCTGGTGGAGACCGGAGCGGTCTTCTACGCGGCCGAGCCGGCACGCTCGGCGCCGCGTCCGCCGGTGACCGGCCGACCGAGTGAGGCCGACCTGGCCGCCATGGACGCCGCGCTCGGCGACCAACCACGGCACCTGGCCGCGGTCCTGACCGGGTCGTGGCGGGCCTCCGGCTGGCAGGGCGGCGCGCAGCCGGCCGGCTGGCAGCAGGCGCTGGCCGTGACCGAGGTCGCGGCCCGGGCGCTGGGGGTGACCCTGGTCCGGCGCGCGGCCGAGCAGGCTCCGTGGCACCCGGGCCGGTGTGCCGAGATCGCCACCGAGGATGGTGTGCTGCTGGGCTGTGCCGGTGAGCTGCACCCGCAGGTGATCGCGGCGTACGGGTTGCCCGAGCGGACCGCGGCTGTGGAGATCGACCTCTCGGCGCTGCTGGCTGCGGCCCCTGACCGGGGCAGCGTCACCCCGATCTCCGGCTACCCGGTGGCCAAGGAGGACGTGGCCCTGATCGTGACCGCCGACGTCGCCTCCGCCACCGTCGCCTCGGCCCTGCGTCGCGGGGCCGGGCCGCTGCTGGAGTCGGTGGAGCTGTTCGACGTCTACACCGGACCCCAGGTGGGGGAGGGCCGGAAGTCCCTGGCCTTCGCCCTCCGGTTCCGGGCCCCCGACCGTACGCTCACCGACGCCGAGAGCGGCGCGGCCCGGGATGCGGCCGTCGCCGTGGCGGTCGAGGAGGTCGGGGCCGAGCCCCGGGTGCTCTAGCGGCCGTGCTCCGTCGGGTGACCGCGGGTGACTCCGCGGCGTCATCCGGCGGTGGGCGGCCCGTGCGGCCGTCCGCGGCGCCGGGGCGAGTGCCCGCTCAGCGACGCCCGACGGCGAAGTAGGCGAGCGGGCCGACGAAGTTGATCAGGGCGATGGCCCGCCACAGCGCCTTGGGACCGTTCACCTGCTCGTCGGTGCGTCGGGACAGGTCGATCTGGGCGGCCACCAGCAGCCCGAGCTGGACCACCCCGGCCACGCCGAACCCGGCCTGCTGGGCCCGGGTGAGGTCAGTCTTCGTCGCGCGCGTCATCCACCCATCCTCCACCGTCGTCGGACACCACGCCCGGGGCCCGGCGCTCCGGGGTCAGCGAGCCGCCGTACGCCGGCAGTCGGATCGGCGCGTCACCCGGCCACATCTGGTGCGCCAACCGGCTCAGCCCGACCGTGCCGTGCGCGCGGACGTCGCGCACACGGTCGGGGTCGATGGCCACGTACGCGACCGCCGGCTCCGCGCCCGGGCACTCGGCGACGACCCTCCCGTCCGGGTCGACGTGCACGCTCCCACCCGCGCCGACGGGGCCGGCGGCGTTGACACTCAGGAAGTAGACCTGGTTGACGATCGCGTTCGCCTGCGCCAGCACGATCTCCTGGGCCCGGTCCTCGCCGACTGTCTTGACCAGGTTGAGGACGATGTCGGCCCCCAGCCAGCTGAGCTGCCGCGTCGACTCGGGGAACCAGCTGTCGAAGCAGATCGACAGCCCGATCCGACCGACCTCGGGGACGTCGAAGGTGACCCAGTCCGCGCCCGGTGTCCAGGCCTCGTACGGGCGCCACGGGAACACCTTCCGGTAGGACGCGACGAGCCGTCCGTCCGGGCCGAGGACGACAGCGGTGTTGTAGATCGCGTCCCCGTCCGCCTCCGGCACCGACCCCGGGACGAGCCAGATCCGGTGCGTGGCGGCGATCGCGGCCAGGGCGGCGACGCGGGGACCGTCCAGAGCCTCGGCGACGTCGGCCAGCCAGGCGTTCGGGTCCGCCGCCAGGTCCGCCTCCCCGAGGAGGTGGATCTCGGGGTACACCAGCATCGACACGTCGGGTCGTTCGGCGCAGAGCTGCGCGACCTCGGCGGCCAGCGCCCCCACCGGGTCGGGCCCGAGGGCGGGGGACGCTTGGACGAGGGCCACGATCCACGGGCGAGACACGCCGCCCAGTATCGTCGGAGCCGCCGCCGGAGGCGCCGGCCAGGGCTCGTGTCCCCGGCGATCCAGGTTGCATAACCTTGCTGCCAATGGCATATTCATGCAGGTGTCCAGGACGGTAGCGGTGGCGGGCGCCACCGGGTACGCGGGCGGCGAGCTGTTGCGGCTCCTGCTCACGCACCCGCAGGTCGAGATCGCAGCGGTGACGGCGAACGCGAGCGCCGGTCGCCGTCTCGGCGACTCCCAGCCCCACCTGGTCCCGCTGGCCGACCGGGTCGTGCTGCCGACGTCGGTCGACACCCTGGCCGGGCACGACGTGGTCTTCCTCGCCCTGCCGCACGGTGCGTCGGCGGAGATCGCCGCCCAGCTGGGGGACGACACGGTCGTGATCGACTGCGGCGCGGACTTCCGACTCGGGGACGCCGCAGCCTGGGAGCAGTTCTACGGCAGCCCGCACGCCGGCACCTGGCCGTACGGTCTGCCGGAGCTGCCCGGGCAGCGGGAGAAGCTGGCCGGAGCCCGCCGGATCGCCGAGCCGGGCAGCTACCCGACCACCGCGACCCTGGCGCTGCTGCCGGCGGTCGCCGCCGGGCTGACCGCTGCCGACGACGTCGTCGTGGTGGCGGCCAGCGGCCCGTCGGGGGCCGGGCGGAGCCTCAAGCCGCACCTGCTGGGTTCAGAGCTGATCGGCTCGGCCAGCGCGTACGGCGTCGGCGGGGGACACCGGCACACCCCCGAGATCGTCCAGAACCTCACCGCCTGCGGCGCCACCGCCCCGACCGTCTCCTTCACGCCGGTCCTCGTGCCCATGTCGCGCGGCATCCTGGCCACCTGCACCGCGCCGCTGGTCGACCGCTCCCTGACCACCGAGCAGGCGTACGCCGTCTACGCCGAGGCCTACGCCGACGAGCCGTTCGTGCACCTGCTGCCCGCCGGCCACTGGCCGCAGACCCAGTCGACCCTGGGGGCCAACACCGTGCACGTGCAGGTGGCGGTCGACAACGCGGCCGGTCGGCTGGTCGCCGTCGCCGCCCTGGACAACCTGACCAAGGGCACCGCCGGCGGCGCGGTGCAGTGCCTGAACCTCGCCCTCGGCCTGCCCGAGACCCTCGGTCTCCCGCTCGTGGGGTTGGCCCCGTGAGCAGCGGGATCGGGTGGCAGCTCACCCGGCACGCGGTCGAGGTCGGCCTGGCCCAGCTGCCACCGCACGACTCCGTCCCCCGCTGGGCCCTGGACGACAGTCACGAGACCCCGTTCTGGAGCGTCAGCCGCACCGAGGACGAGCTGTCGATCATCTGCGCCTACCAGGCCCTGCCCGGGACCGTCACCGCCGTCGGGCCGTTCGCCGCGTTCAGCATCGACGGCCCGCTCGACCACTCGCTGATCGGCGTGCTCGCCGGTCTGACCGCTCCGCTGGCCGACGCCGACATCTCCATCCTGGCGCAGTCCACCTTCGACACCGACTGGATCCTGGTGCCGGTCGCCCAGGCCGGCCACGCCATCGAGGTCTGGGAGGCCGCCGGCCACACCGTCGAGTCCGAGGAGCTGGAGCAGTGAGCGTCACGTCACCGAAGGGTTTCACCGCCGCCGGGGTGACCGCGGGGTTGAAGCCCAGCGGCACCCCTGATCTCGCGCTGGTGCTGAACCACGGTCCGCACCGGGCCGCCGCCGGGGTGTTCACCAGCAACCGTGTGCAGGCGGCGCCCGTCCAGTGGTCCCGCCAGGTGCTGACCGACCGGTCGCTGCAGGCGGTGATCCTGAACTCCGGCGGGGCCAACGCCTGCACCGGTCCCGAGGGCTTCGCCGACACCCACCGCACCGCCGAGCTGGTGGCCACGGCGCTGCAGTCGGCCGGCCGCGACATCGGGGCCATCGACGTCGCCGTCTGCTCGACCGGGCTGATCGGCGTGCGACTGCCGATGGACAAGATCACCACGGCGATCCCTGCCCTGGTGGGCCGGCTGGCCGTGGACGGCGGGGAGGACGCCGCCCGCGCGATCATGACCACCGACACCGTGGTCAAGCAGGCGACGGCGGTCCGGGACGGGTGGAGCGTCGGCGGGATGGCGAAGGGGGCGGCGATGCTGGCGCCCGGGCTGGCCACCATGCTGGTGGTGATCACCACCGACGCGGTGGTCGATCCCGCGGGTCTGCACGACCAGCTCGCGGCCGCCACCGGGACGAGCTTCGACCGGGTCGACAGCGACGGCTGCATGTCCACCAACGACACCGTCCTGCTGCTCAGCAGCGGAGCCTCGGGGGTGACCCCGGAGCCCGACGAGCTGACCGGCGCCCTGACCGAGGTCTGCACCGACCTCGCCCTGCAGCTGGTGGCCGACGCCGAGGGCTCCAGCCACACGATCACGATCGACGTGGTCAACGCCGACTCGGTGGCCGACGCGGTCGAGGTGGGCAAGAGCATCGCCCGCAACAACCTGTTCAAGTGCGCGGTCTTCGGCAACGACCCGAACTGGGGCCGGGTGCTGTCCGCGGTCGGCACCACCGCGGCGGTCTTCGAGCCCGACCGACTGGACGTGTCCTTCAACGGCGTCCAGATCTGTCGCGCCGGCGGCATCGGTGAACCGCGCGAGCTGGTCGACCTGTCCGGCCGGGAGGTCTCGGTGGTGGTCGACCTGCACGCAGGCGAGGAGCAGGCCCGGGTGTGGACCACCGACCTCACCTACGACTACGTCCGCGAGAACGCCGAGTACTCCACATGAGGTCGACCGCGACACCGGTCGACGCCGACGAAGAGGTGCGTCCATGATCACCCGCACGGCTCAGGCCCTCTCCCTGGTGGAGAAGGCGTCGATCCTGACCGAGGCCCTGCCCTGGCTGGAGACGTACGCCGGCAAGATCGTCGTGATCAAGTACGGCGGCAACGCCATGATCGACGAGGACCTCAAGCGGGCCTTCGCCCAGGACATCGTGTTCATGAAGCGGTGCGGTGTCCACCCGGTGGTGGTG
>JBMDXL010000734.1:0-2255 GCA_048594465.1 Microlunatus sp.
GCAGGTGCTCCACCGCGAAGGTCGTCCATCCGGCCATCTCGGCCATGTTGCTGATCGGGTCGCCTGCGTCGAAGACCGCGGCTGCGAGGGGCAGACCCACGAACGCACTCATCACGAAGACCAGCCCGCCGTACCCCAGCCCCGCGGCTAGCAGGGCGCCGCGTCCGAGGTGCAGCCTGGAGATGACGAGGCCGAACACCGCGCCGTACATCGCCCCCGTCATCATGTGGATCACCGCGCCGAGGACGGCAGTGCCGGCGGTGATGCGAAAGTCGTTTCCGCCCATCGCCGCCTCCATCGACCCCATCATCGCGTCCGGGGCTGCCCACAGTGACGCGATGTGGTGCAGCGGGGTGAAGAAGCCGGTCCCGTTGACCAACCCCGCCACCATGGCGTACATCCCCATCGCGATCGACGCGAGCACTCCGGCCACGGCGCCGGCCGCGAGGGCTCCGCCCACACCGGTGCGCCTGGATGTCTGGACAGCAGTGGTCATGATGATCTCCTGGTCTTCGGTCGCCACCGCGCGGCGAGCTGGGAACCGGAGTCTTCTCGCGTCGGAACGTCTCTTCCGTAAGCGTGCTCACACAACGCATGCCCTCGTGAGGGAAGGATCGAAGTGGCTCGCGCAGCGCGCCGGGAGAAGCGAAGGACCTGATGGTCGCTCCACCCAGTCGAGTCCGTGTGAGTACGGCCCCTGCGGCAACCTCGTCGCATCGATCGGGTCACTCTGGTCGGACTCGGTCGGCGGCCTACTCGTCCAGCCGTCCTGGGTCGATGGCCGCGAACTCCTCGTGGCGGCCGCTGAGGAACGATTTCTCCGCTTCGGTGCGGGCCAGCGCGGCTGCGTGCTCATAGGCCTCCGCGGCCTCGTGCGATCGCCCCAGCCTCCCCAGCATCGACCCGCGTGCGGCGTGCAGGAGGTGATAGCCGTCCAGTTCCTCCGCGATGTCCTCGAGCAGGGACAGGCCTGCCTCGGGTCCTCTTGTCTCGGCGACAGCAACCGCCCGGTTGAGCGTCACGACGGGGGTCGGCATCATCGTGATGAGCCGGTCGTAGAACCGGACGATGGTCGCCCAGTCGGTTTCCTCGTGGCGCCGCGCTGCGCAGTGCAGAGCCTGGATCGCCGCTTGCAGCTGGAACGGACCGACCTGGCGGCGCCGCAGGGAGGCGAGCACGAGTTCTTGCCCCTCGGCGACCAGGGGAGGATTCCAGAGGGAGCGGTCCTGGTCCTTGAGCAGCACGACGGCAGTGCCGTCACCGCGGGCTGGCATCCGTGCTTCGCTGAGCAGCATGAGGGCCAGAAGCCCCGCCGCCTCGGATTCGTCCGGCATCAGCGCCACCAGCACCCGGGTCAGCCTGATCGCCTCAGCCCTCAGGTCGCGGCGCCTGACGTCGTCAGCACCGGCGTTGTAGATCAGGTAGAGCACCGTGAGCACGGCACGCAGCCGGTCTGGCAGCTCGGCGTCGTCGGGCACCCGGTAGGGGATGTGCGCCGCCTTGATCTTGTACTTGGCGCGCACCAGGCGCTTCGCCATGGTTTCCTCGTTCACCAGGAACGCCGCGGCCACCTCGACGGGGGTGAGTCCTGCGATCAGGCGCAGGGTCAGCGCTACCTGGTGCTCGACCCGGATGGCTGGGTGACAGCAGGTGAAGATGAGGCGCAACTGGTCGTCGTACACGGGCTCTTGCTCCTCGGGACCGCGAATGGGACCGGTGGGCAGCGGGTCGGCCGCGATCTGCTCGGTGAGCTCGCGTCCTCGACGGCTCCGGCGAATGAGGTCGACGGCGCGGTTCCGCGCGGTGGTGACGATCCACCCGGCCGGGTTGTCCGGGACGCCATCGGTCGGCCACCTCTGTACCGCGGTCGCGAAGGCGTCCTGCACGGCGTCCTCGGCGAGTGTGATGTCACCGAAGATCCGGGTCAGCGTCGCCACGGCCTGACCGTGGGCCTCGCGGAACGCGCGCTCGAGGTCGTCCATCCACCACGTCCCTCAGCGGTCGGCCCGGAGGCGCCCGGTCGCTCGGAACGGCCGCACCTCGATCGCATGGTTGATGGCCTCGACGACCTTTTCGGCCCACACCAGCGCCTCGTCGAGATTCTCGGCATTGATGACGTAGAAGCCACCGATTTGCTCCTTGGCCTCGACGAAGGGCCCGTCGGTGGTCACCTTGTCCAAGCCGGTGCCACCCCGCACCACGGTGGCTGCGTCCGGACCGTGAAGCGCGCCACCGAACGCGAACGCGCCGGCGCG
>JBMDXL010000735.1:0-1821 GCA_048594465.1 Microlunatus sp.
GCCTCGCCTATGTCGAGTCCGACCTCGGCCCGGACCGGCCCCACCGGCATGTGCCGGCCCGGATCCAGTACCTGCTGCCCGACGGCTGCCTCACCGCGATCCAGATACGGCTCGTCGATCAGGTCGGCGACGCCTGGGAACGCTACTTCGCCGCCTGCCAGCAGTGGGCCACCCTCCACCCGGACCGGCGGATGCCGCGGACGACCCGTCACCTCGAGCTGCCGATCGGGGAGTGGGCGGTGAAGCAGCGCATCGCCCACGCCGCCGGGAACCTGCCGGCGGAACGGGCCAGCCGGCTCGCCGCGCTGCCCGGCTGGTACTGGCGGCTCGACGACGCCGAGTTCGACGACACCTACGCCCTCCTGGTCGCCCTGGCCGCCGACCGCGGCAGCCTCGCCGAGAACCCGGCCGCGCCGTCGGTGTTCGACGGCCTCTACACCGCCCCACCGCGGAAGGAGATCCTCGGTGTCTGGCTGGCCAGGCAGCGGCAGGCCTACCGGGCCGGTCTGCTCGACCCGGCCCGCGCCGAGCTGCTCGAAGCCCTGCCGGGGTGGACCTGGACACCGGTCGACGTCGACGACCTGGACCACGTCACCGCGCTCCGCCGTTTCGTCGACGCGCAGGGTCACGCCGACGTGCCGACCGACTACACCGAACGGGGCCTCCAGTTGGGCCGGTGGGTGTGGGACGTGCGGCGCCGCAAGCTGACAGGCCGGCTCCACCCGGCCCTGGAGGCCGAGATCTGGGCGGCGACCCCGTCGAAGTGGGTGAAAGGCGCTGGCCGCCGCTGGAACTGGCAGAAGGGCGGCGTCCAGTGGCGTGTCGCCTACACCGCCCTGCGGTGCTTCGCGGACCGGGAAGGCCACGCCCAGCCGCCCGCGACGAACAGTGTGGCCCTGCCCGACATCACCATCGCGGTGGGGCAGTGGGTCACGCTGCAGCGGCACCTGTACCGCAAGGGCGACCTCGACGAGCAGCGCGTCGCTGCGCTCGAGCGGCTGCCCGGCTGGTCCTGGGAAGGCAACGTCGGCGGCGCCAAGCCCTTCACCGACCCGATCCACCTGCCCGACGGGCTCGAGCACGGCTGCGCCGGGGCGATCGCCCGCGGCTGCGGCTGCGAAAGCTGCACGACGGCGCGCCGCACCAAGGAGAACACCTGGCGCGCCGAACGCCGCAACGGGGAGATGGCCGCCGGGGTGCCGGCCAGACGGGCCCGGCTGCACCTGCAGCACCTCGAGGAGCGGATCGCCGCCCAGCTGAGCCAGACCGCCGGTCAGCACCGACCCGCGCCCGGCCGGGCCCTGATCGCCACGACATCCGGGGTGCCGCTGGGGGTGATCCGCCAGCTCGCCGACGGCACCCGGACCGGCCTCGACCCCGGGCACGAGGCGCGGCTGCTGGCCACCACCGTCACCGCGTGCCTGGCGAACCTGTCCACCGGATCGCGGGGGCGGACCGTGCAGACCGGCAGCCAGAAGGTCCCGGCCGCGGCGACCTGGGCCAGGGTCCGGGACCTGCAGCGCCGCGGCTTCAACCTCGGCTGGATCGGCCGCGAGCTCGGCTACCAACGCTCCCTGCAGCTGTCAGACGACCACATCACCCGCCGGGTCGCCGACCAGATCCGGAACCTGCACGAGCAGGTCGGTGACCTGGTCGCCCCCACCATCCGTGACGTTCCCCCCTTGTCCCGGCTCCGCCGCCTGGCCCGGAAGGCAGCATGACCACGCCCCTCATCACCCACGTCGCCAACCGGAGCCGTTGATGTCGCCGCTGCTGATGGTGATGCCGCCGGTGATCATCGTGGCCTTGCAGGCCGCCGGA
>JBMDXL010000736.1:0-5807 GCA_048594465.1 Microlunatus sp.
GCCATCGAGGCCGTCCACCAGGAGGAGGGCTGCCAGCTGTACGCCATCCACGACGCGCCCGACGGCAGCATCGTGATGCTGGAGAAGTGGACGTCGGCCGAGCTGCTGGACGCCCACGGTCAGGGCGAGCCGGTCCGCACGCTGGGTCCGGCCCTGGAGGGTCTGCTGGCGCGTCCGGTGGAGGTCACCCGGCTCGTTCCGCGGCCGGTCGGCGACCCGGCCAAGGGCGCGCTCTAGCCCACCCGCCCCCTACTCGCCGGACCCGCCGGGCACCACCGGCGGCTCGGCCGACCAGGGGAAGGTGATCCACCGGTCGGTCTCCCGCCAGGAGTGGTCGGGCCGGATCACCGTACGCGGCTTGGTGTAGAGCACGGCCGAGCGCACCGCGGCCGCGTGCGGGGTCAGCAGCTCCATCACCAGGGCCAGGGTCCGACCGCTGTCGGCCACGTCGTCGACCACCAGCAGGTTCTTGCCGGCCAGGGCCGCGGTGTCGAGCAGCGGCTCGAGCACCACCGGCGCCGGCAGCGTCTCCTCGACGTCGGTGTAGAACTCGACGTTCAGCGTCCCGGCCGCCTTGGTGCCGAGCGCGTACGCCAGGGCCCCCGCGGGCAGCAGCCCGCCCCGGGCCACCGCGACCACGATGTCGGTGCGGACGCCGGAGCCGGCGATCGCGGTGGCCAGGACGCGGCTCGCCGCACCGAAGTCGGACCAGGTCAGCACCTCGCGCGCGTCAGCCATCCCCCGAACCTAGGGCCGGAGCCGAGACCACGCCCACGCGGGTCCCCGCGCACGCACCGGTGCGGCGGACGGCGTGGTGCCGGGCCAACCGGGGTGTCCCTGCGTAGCGTAAGCGCCAGCCTCGCCCTCGAAGGAAAGACAGCGCCATGACCGCCTTCATCCAGGTCCTCCGCGACATCACCCTCCTGCTGATCCGCTTCGGCCTCGGTGGCCTGATGATCTGGCACGGACTCACCCGGTGGTTGTTCACCACCGAGGGCGTGCCGAAGTACATCGACTACCTGAGCCAGTTCGCCGTGCCGTACCCGATCTACGTCGGCTGGGGCTTCACCATCCTCGAGCTGGTCGGCGGCATCTTCCTCGTCCTCGGTGCCCTCACCCCGCTGGTGGCGCTGCTGGCCCTGGTCCAGCAGGTCGCGCTGATCTCCTACACCAACTACTGGCGCGGTCCGGACCTGGTCGACGCCGCCGGTGCGTACGTGGGCGGCTGGGAGTACAACGTCACCCTCGGGCTGCTGGCGCTGACGCTGCTCTGCTTCGGACCGGGCCGGGTGGCCATCGACCGGCTCTTCCGCCGTCCGAAGAGCACCGAGACCGAGGACGAGACCGCCACCGGGTCGTCGACCACCGGCACCTCCCCGATGGTGAGCGCCTCCAGCTGGTGACCCACCCGGGCCGGCTCCCGCAGGTCGGGACCGGCCCACCGAGCACCTCCGAGCCACCGGCTCCGTCCCGACCCTCAGCGGTCGGACGGGCCGGTGGTTCTGCTTTCGGTGGCGTCGGCGTACGGTCGTCCGTCGGCTCGGGCGCTCACAGGTGTGTCACAGTGAAGCCACAGTTCTCACGGAGGTGACACCTCGATCATGGACAGCATGAGCCGCACGCAGACCTCGCCGGAGCCCATCACCCGTCCCGACGGGACCCCGATCCGGATCCTGGCCGTCGACGACGAGAGCAGCCTGACCGAGCTGCTGTCGATGGCGATGCGCTACGAGGGCTGGCAGGTCTCCACCGCCGCCTCCGGCAACGAGGCGGTCAAGGCCGCCCGCGAGGTGCGCCCCGACGCCATCGTGCTGGACATGATGCTGCCCGACTTCGACGGGCTGTAGGTGATGCGCCGGGTCCGCTCCGAGGATCCCGACGTCCCGGTCATCTTCCTCACCGCCAAGGACGCCATCGCCGACCGGATCAACGGGCTCACCGCGGGCGGCGACGACTACGTGACCAAGCCGTTCAGCCTGGAGGAGGTCATCGCCCGGCTGCGTGCCCTGCTGCGGCGCAGCGGCGCGGCCACCGGCCGGAGCGAGTCGCTGCTGGTGGTCGGCGACCTGACCCTGGACGAGGACAGCCACGAGGTGAGCCGCGCCGGCGACGCGATCCAGCTGACCGCGACCGAGTTCGAACTGCTGCGCTACCTGATGCGGAACCCGCGCCGGGTGCTCAGCAAGGCCCAGATCCTGGACCGGGTCTGGAACTACGACTTCGGCGGCCAGGCCAACGTGGTCGAGCTCTACATCTCCTACCTGCGCAAGAAGATCGACGCCAACCGGGCCCCGATGATCCACACCATGCGAGGTGCCGGGTACGTGCTCCGCCCGGCAGGCTGATGTCGTCGCCACCCGAGACCCTCGGCGCGCCGTCGACGGTCCTGACCCCCGAGACCCCCGGGTCCACCGCCGCGCCGGCCCCGGCCGGACGCGGGACCCTGGCGCGCCAGCTGGTGCTGCGCGTCGTCGCCCTGGTGGCGCTCAGCGCGGTGCTCCTCTCCCTCTTCACGGCCCTGGCCACGCGGGCGCTGCTCATCGGTCAGCTCGACGAGCAGTTGAACGCCGCCAAGGGCCGGATCATGCGCGGCGACGCCCGGTGGTCGTACGGCGGGCCGGGCAAGCCGCCGCCCGGGATCGAGCTGCCCGGGCAGTCCGTCGGCACCCTGGTGCTGGTCGGACCCGACGACGACGTCCCCCGGGTCTCGGTGCTCAAGGAGAGCGGCCGCAAGGCCCAGCCCACCTGGGCCAGCGACGCCACCGCCGTGCAGCTGGCCGACACGAATGCCCCGCGGCCCACGACCGTCGACCTCGCCGAGCTCGGCCGCTACCGCTACATGAGCTGGACCAGCGACGACGGTGCGACGTACGGGGTCGGGCTGCCGCTCAAGGAGGTCGACAGCCTCCTGACCAACCTGATCGCGGTGGAGATCGTGCTCGCCGTGGTCGCCGTCGGCTCGGCCGCCGTGGTCGGCCGGTCCCTGGTGGAGCGGAGCCTGCGACCGCTGAACCGGGTCGCCGCCACCGCCCAGCAGGTCTCCCGCCTGCCCCTCGACCGCGGCGAGGTGGCGCTCGCCGTGCGGGTGCCGCCGGCCGACACCCACCCGGACTCGGAGGTGGGGCGGGTCGGCCTGGCCCTCAACCACATGCTCAACAACGTCGAGGAGGCGCTGGCCGCCCGGCAGGCCAGCGAGACCAAGGTCCGCCAGTTCGTGGCCGACGCCTCGCACGAGCTGCGCAACCCGTTGGCCGCCATCCGCGGCTACGCCGAGCTGACCCAGCGCAGCGGGGAGTCCATCCCGCCCGACGCCGCGTACGCGATGTCGCGGGTGGAGTCGGAGGCCGAGCGGATGTCACGGCTGGTCGAGGACCTGCTGCTGCTGGCCCGGTTGGACGCCGGCCCGGCCCTGGACATCCAACCGACCGACCTCAACGCGTTGCTGATCGACGCGGTCAGCGACGGACGCGTGGCCGGGCCCGAGCACTCCTGGTCGCTGTCGCTGCCAGACGCCCTCGTGGTCGTGCCGGCCGACCACTTCCGGCTGCACCAGGTGGTGGCCAACCTGCTCGCCAACGCCCGCACCCACACCCCCGCCGGCACCCGGGTGCAGACCCTGCTGCACACCGACGGTGACCGGGCGGTGATCACCGTGGCCGACAACGGTCCCGGCATCGCCCCGGACATCGTCGACCGCGTCTTCGAGCGCTTCACCCGGGCCGACACCAGCCGGGTCCGGGCCGTCGGGGCCCCGCGGGGGGCGAGCACCGGGCTCGGTCTGGCCATCGTCGCTGCGGTGGTCGAGGCCCACCACGGGTCCGTCACCGTGCAGAGCCGGCCCGGTGACACCCGGTTCGTGGTGAGCCTGCCGCTGGCCGAGGTCAGCACCCCGCTCCTGGACTAGGGGCTGCGCCCCTGCGACCCACGCTGGGGCGCGCCGGCGACCACGACACCGATGGCGGCGACGCCGGCTGCAGCCACGCCGACACGTGCCCCCGTACGACCTCGCAGAACGGACCCTTGACATGTGTCAACGTTCACATTTATCGTTACAAACACGCTCGCAGGCGTCCTCCGATCGGCAGTCAGCCGACGACCACGCTCACCGCGCCGCACAGGTCAGCGACCGTCACGCGACGGCACACCAACAAGGGAGTTCTTGTGAATCGACGTACCTTCCTCGCCTCGGCAGCCGCCCTGGCCATCGGCGGCGGTGCCGCGCTGGCCGGATGCAGCACCTCCCCGACCACGGGCTCCGGCAGCGCGTCGGCCGGGCCGGCCTCGCTGTCGTTCAGCGCCTGGGCCGGGGCGGCGGCCAAGAAGACCGAGCTGGCCGCCATCAAGGCCGCGCCCCCCCACAACACCGTGACCACCTCCTACTCCCCGCCGGTCGCGGAGTACATCCAGACGCTGCAGACGCGGGTGCTGTCCAAGAAGGCGCCGGACGTCTTCCTCATCGCCGCTGAGAACAAGACGAACCTGATCGGCGGCAAGGCCGTCGCCGACCTGACCGGGAAACCGTTCATGGCGAACCTGCCCGAGTTCAACCGCAAGACGTACTCCGCCGACGGCAAGGAGTACGGGATGTCCATCTCCTCGTGGGGAGCGGGCGTCCTCTACAACAAGGACCTGCTCAGCAAGGCCGGGGTGACCACCATGCCGACGAGCTGGGACGACTTCCTGACCCTGCTGAAGCAGATGCAGGGCTCGGGCGTCACCCCCTACCTGGAGTCGCTGTCCGGGATGCCCACCGTGCTGGCCTCCTTCCTCGGCGCCGTCAACGCCAAGGACGGCGACACCATGGACGCCAAGATCTTCGACGGCAGCGCGACCTTCGCCGACTACTGGGTCGAGCCGTTGACCCAGTACAACCGGATGTTCAGCGAGGGTCTGGTGACCAAGGACGTGGTGGGCATCAAGGGCGACGCGGTGCGGGACGAGTTCATCAAGGGCAAGATCGCCATGATGACGACCGGCCCCTGGGACCTGCCCGGCATCCGCGAGGCGGCTCCCAAGATCGACATGGAGATGGTGCTCATCCCGGGTGCGTCCGGTCTCAGTCCCTTCCTGGCCGGCGCAGCGAGCCCCGGCTTCGCCATCAGCTCGTCGTCGCAGAACACCGCGGCGGCCGAGACCTTCCTGAGCTACCTCGGCTCGAAGGAGGGGGTGGAGACCTGGCAGAAGGCCTCCGGCGCCATCAGCGTCACCAGCGACTTCCAGCCGCCGCTGGACAAGGCCCTCGACCCGATCGTGGAGGACGTGCGCGCCGGCAACGTCTACCTGCCGCAGATCGCCTGGAAGCGGGCGGAGGACGTGCTCAACGTCGAGGCCGTGGCGCAGATCCAGCAGATGGTCCAGGGCAAGGTGACGCCGGAGCAGGTCGCGCAGGCCCTGGACGCGAAGCTCGCGTCGTCGTGACCCAGGCCCTCGAACCGACCGCGTCGGGTGTTCGGGGTCCCACCACGACGCCCGCCTCGGCGGAGCTGCCCCCACCGCGACGCCCCGTCGTCTCCCGCTGGCGGGAGGTCACCGCCACGCAGCTGTTCCTGCTGCCGATCGCCGCCGTGTTCGTGATCTTGTTCGTCGTCCCGTTGATCAAGACCTTCTACTGGAGCCTGACCGACTTCACCGGCTACTCCACCGACGTCGAGATCGTCGGGCTGAAGAACTACCTGATCATCCTGCGCGACCCCTCGATGCTGGCCGGGCTCACCTTCACGCTGCTGTTCACCTTCGGCACGACGCTGCTCACCACGGTGATCGCCATCCCGTTGGCCGTGATGCTCAACCAGCGGTTCCTGGCCCGT
>JBMDXL010000737.1:0-2644 GCA_048594465.1 Microlunatus sp.
TGTACGGGCGCAGAGTGCGGCGGAAGTCGTCGAGTGACGGAATGTTCGGCTTGTACGGGCGCAGAGTGCGGCGGAAGTCGTCGAGTGACGGAATGTTCAGCTTGTACGGGCGCCGGATGCAGCAGAAGTCGTCGATTGACGGAATGTTCGAGCAGGGGAGAGGCGCGCAGCCGGAAGCCCAGTCCCGCCAGTCAGGCGAGACGGGGTGGGTCCGGCGGAGAGGGGCAGGTCAGAGCAGGGGGCGGAGGGGGGCCAGCACGGTCTCGGAGAACTTCACCATCGCGCTCCGGCTCTTCCACTGCGCCGCAGTCAGCTCGACGGTGTTGGAGGAGTCGATGGCGAAGATCTCCTGCAGCTGGCGGGCGACGTCGGGGCTGAACACCTCGATGTTGAGCTCGTAGTTGCCCAGCAGGCTGATCCGGTCGAGGTTGGCGGTGCCGATGGTGGACCACTGGCCGTCGATGGTGGCGGTCTTGGCGTGCACCATGGCGCCCTGGTAGAGCAGCAGCCGGACCCCGCTGCGGAGCAACTGGCCGTAGAAGCCGCGGGACAGCCAGTCGGCCACGATGTGGTTGGACTCCGCCGGCACGATGATCCGCACGTCCACCCCGCGCCGGGCCGCTCGCATCAGCGCGGCCAGCATGTCGGCGTCGGGGATCAGGTAGGCGTGGGTGAGGTAGATGTGCCGGGAGGCCCGGTCGATGGCGTCCAGGTACATGTTGCGGATCGGGTAGACCAGCAGCCGGGGAAGGTTGCGGTGGACCCGGATCTCGGGTTGCCAGTGGTCGCTGCCGGAGTCGGGCAGAGCGGGCCGCCCGGAGCCGACGAAGAGGTTCCAGTAGTCGATGAAGGCGTTCCGCATGTCCCAGACGATGTCGCCGGTGAGCCGGGCGTGCGTGTCGCGCCAGTCCGTGGCGTACAGCGAGCCGACGTTGTAGCCGCCGACGAAGGCCACGTCGTGGTCGACCACCAACAGCTTGCGGTGGTCACGACCCGAGTTGCGGAACAGCCGGAACGGGCTGGCCACCACCGGGTGCCGCCGGACCTTGATCGCCGGGGGGAGCTCGAAGAAGCTCCGGGGCACGACCAGGTTGGCGAAGCCGTCGTACGCCACGAAGACCTGCACGCCGCGCTCCGAGGCCTCGATGAGGGCCCGCTTGAACGACTCGCCGATCCCGTCGCTCTTCCAGATGAACGTCTCGAAGAACACCTCGGTGCGGGCCTGGCGGATGGCCCCGAGCATGTCGTAGTAGAGGTCCTCGCCGTAGGTGTAGACCGTCACCTCCGACCCGCCCGCGGTGACCGAGCGCGGCGGCACCCGGGGGAACACCGCCGGGGCGCGGTTGCGCTTGCGCCGCTGGTCGATGGCCATCAGGGTCAGCAGGGTCGCCCCCTGCACGGCGGCGACGGCCAGCACCACCTGCTTGACCACCGTCTTGAGCTTGATCCGCCGCCACCCCATGTCACCGATCTTAGGTGGGGGTGCCGACGTCTAGGGTGGTGCTGAGATGACAGCAGCACCACAGCACGAACCCGCCCACGGTCGCCCGACGACCCCCGACGAGCTGGCCTGGGAGGCCCTGTTGAGTCCGGACGCCGGCGGCGCCGACCCGGTCGCCGCCGAGGCGGCCGGCCCCACCGCACACCGCACCGCCCGCCGTGGGCCGCGGACCCCCGCGGTCGACCTGCTGGCCGGTCTCAACCCCTCGCAGCGGGAGGCCGTGCTGCACGAGGGTGCGCCGGTCCTGGTGGTGGCCGGAGCCGGATCGGGCAAGACGCGGGTGCTGACCCGCCGGATCGCCTACCTGGTCGGCCAGCGCAAGGTCCACCCCGGCTCGGTGCTGGCCATCACCTTCACCAACAAGGCGGCGGCCGAGATGCGTCACCGGGTGGCCGAGCTGATCGGCAACCGGGCCAAGCTGATGTGGATCTCGACCTTCCACTCCGCCTGCGTCCGCATCCTGCGCAGCGACATCAGCCGCTTCGGGCTGTCGCGGACCTTCTCGATCTACGACGACGCCGACTCCAAGCGGCTGATGCAGCTGGTGCTCACCGACCTGCAGCTGGACCCGAAGAAGTTCCCGGTCCGCGCGGTGATGACGTGGGTGTCCAACCACAAGAACGAGCTGGTCGACCACGAGACCGCGGCGTCCCGGGCCGAGACCGACATCGAGACCAGCAACGCGGCGGCGTACGCGGAGTACCAGCGGCGCCTGGCCGCGGCCAACGCGCTGGACTTCGACGACATCATCATGACCACGGTGCACCTGCTGCAGGCGTTCCCGGAGCTGCGCGAGCAGTACCGTCGGCGCTTCCGGCACGTGCTGGTCGACGAGTACCAGGACACCAACCACGCCCAGTACGTGCTGATCCGCGAGCTGTGCTCGACCGACGTGGAGCCGCCGCCCGGGGAGCTGGCCACCGAGCCGCCCGAGCTGATGGTGGTCGGCGACTCCGACCAGTCGATCTACGCCTTCCGCGGCGCGACGATCCGCAACATCCTCGACTTCGAGTCCGACTTCCCCGGCGCGCGCACGATCCTGCTGGAGCAGAACTACCGCTCCACCCAGACGATCCTGAACGCGGCCAATGCGGTGATCGTGCAGAACGAGGGGCGCCCGGCCAAGCGGCTGTGGTCCGACGC
>JBMDXL010000738.1:0-8161 GCA_048594465.1 Microlunatus sp.
ATGCTCGCTCTCTTCGTGGCGACGCTGTTCCCCGGGGGTCTGCAGATCCAGGGGGTGACGGCCTGGGTCGTCACCCCGCTGGTGGTCTGGCTGATCACCGCGCTCGGCACCTGGATCCTCGGCGCGCTGATCATCAAGCGCTGGTGGATGAACCGCGAGCCGAAGTCCGCCGCCAAGCCTTCCGCCTAGGTCGACCCCACCCCCGGGCGCCCGGCCCGATACGGGCTGCTCAGGCGCTGAGCTCGGTCGTCCCGAACCGCCGTCGGTAGTCGCTCGGCGGCACGCCGATCGTGCGACGGAAGTGCTCGCGCAGCACCACCGGCGAGTGGAAACCCACCCGGGCGGCGATCTGCTCGACCGACAGGTCGCTCTCCTCCAGCAGACTCCGCGCAGCCAGGATCCGCTGCTGGGTGAGCCACTTGTGCGGCGTCGCCCCGGTCTCGGCGGCGAACCGCCGGGCGAAGGTCCGTTCGCTCATCATCGCCCGCGCCGCCAGCGACCCGGCGGTGTGCTCGGCGTCCAGGTGCTCGACCACCCAGGTGAGCAGACCACCGAGACTGTCCTCACGGCACTGCGGGATCGGGATGTCCACGTACTGCTGCTGGCCGCCATCCCGCTGCGGCGGGACCACCATCCGCCGGGCCACGGTCGTGGCGACCGCCGTGCCGAGCTCCTTGCGCACCAGGTGCAGGCTGGCGTCGATCCCGGCGGCGGTGCCCGCGCTGGTGACGATCCGGCCGTCCTCGACGAACAGCACCCGGGGATCGACCTGGGCCGCCGGGAACCGCCGCTGCATCTCGTCGGCGTACATCCAGTGGGTGGTGCAGCGTCGGCCGTCCAGCAGCCCGGCCGCCCCGAGGATGAACGATCCGGAGCAGAGACTGAGGATGGTCGCCCCGTCGGCGTACGCCTGTCGGAGGACGTCGAGCACCTCGTCGGGGTAGTCCTCGTCCGCGCGCAGCCGAGTGGCGGCCACGATCACCAGATCGGTGCCGCGGACGCTGTCCAGCCCGAGCTGCGGGGTGATGGTGAAGCCGTCCGCGTTCTTGGTGGCCAGCGGCACGCCCGGCTCCAGCCCGCAGACCCGGAAGTCGAACGGTGCGATGCCCTCGTCGGTGCGGTCCACCCCGAACACCTCGACGGCCAGACCGAACTCGAACACCGCGATCGGCTCCAGCACGATCACGCTCACGCTGCGCAGGGTCATGAGGTCAGCGTACTGGCAGAAATCTTGTGCACGGTGTCAATCATGCCACTGTTGGCAGGGAAGCGACGAGAGCAAGATTCTTGCCATGACCGGAGTTCTCGTCTTCGCCGCCGCCGTCCTGCTGCTGATCGCGGCGTTGTCCCCCGCCCACCGCCGCGCCGCCGGGTCCCCCTGGCGACCGGGTGCCGACCGTGCGAACGACCGGGACGAGCAGCGGGTGGCCACCGAGCTCGCCGCCGTCGCCCAGCGTGAGGCCCGGGGTCCTCGCCGGTTCGGTGCTCTGCTCGGGGCGGCCGGCTCCGCCTCCCCGTTCCACCGCGTCACGCTCGCCCGGCGCACCGCGACGGCGTCGCGGCTCCGGTCGCACTGACCGGCGTCAGGTCGTGCTGAGCGTGCCGGCGAACGCCTCCAGGGCCTCGTACGTGGTGTCCCCGACCACGACCGTGGTCACCTGCGGGGTCGTCCAGACCAGCGACCGGGTCCGCTCGTCGGCGCTGATGTAGCGGACCCAGCTCTGGTCCCCCACCGCGCTGCGACCGTCGACCACGCCGTCACGGGTGGTGTCGCTGATGAAGTCGTCGGGCCGGGCGTCGCCCTGGTTCACCGACAGGAAGATGTTGCTCGGGTCGAGGTAGCCGATCTGCCACAGGTTGCGCACCGAGGCCTGGTCGTTCAGGTACGGCTGACCGGTCTTCACCCAGGTGACCTGGGTCGGCCGCCAGGTGTCCGGCAGTCCCTTCGGGGCCAGCACCGGGTAGGGCGCCTGCTCCCGCGCCTGGGCCAGCACCGGCTGCCAGTCGACCTCCTGGACCGGGTAGTCGTCGAGGTACCGGCTGAAGAAGACGGTGATGATCACCAGCGGGACCAGGATGACCAGCAGCGTCCGGACCATGTCGCCGCTGTTCGCCGGCTTCTTGTTGCGCGCCACCGGGCCATTGTGCCCGGACACGACCAACGTCTTGACGATCCGACGTCGGCCCCGGGTGAGAATGCGACGTGCGCGTGGCGACGGAGGCGATCCGGCTCATCTCGGACGCGGCCGCGCTCTGGTGGAGCCGGCTGCTGCCGCTGACCACCGCGTACGTCGTCGGCTTCGGACTCCACCTGCTCGGGCTGCGGCTCTCGGTGCTGCTGGGGCCCGGGCAGCAGGTGCTGGCCACGCTGGTCTTCGTGCTGGCCGTGCTGGCCCAGGTGGGCGCGCTGGTGCTGATGCTGTGGTTCTGCCGACCCGCGGAGGACCGGGAGACGGCTCTCGACGTGGCCGCCCTGGCCATCGGACCGTTCCTCGCGGTCTACGCGCTGTGGGGACTGGTCGACGACCAGGTGTACGCCCTGTTCGCCGCCAACATCGCGGTCAACGGCGGCGCCGGTCCGGACCAGTGGTCGGTGAACCTGCGCTGGTGGCAGCTCTACCTCGGTCTCGCGGTCGGCGCCTGGCTGCTCCGGCAGGCCGTGGCCGTCCTGACCCGGCGGCACCCGCGTCGCCCGCTGCTGCTCCTCGGGGTGCTGCTGGAGGGCGTCTGGACCTTCGCCTCCGCCCTGGCCGCGCTCGCGTTGCTGGGCCGCGCCGTCGACTGGATCACGTCCCGCGCCGTCTGGCAGGGCGTGGTCGGCGGGTGGAACGGCTTCCTGGGCGTGCTGCCCGACCTCCGACTGCCGTTCGACCTGACCCTGCCGGAGGCCCTGCACGTCCTCGCCGGCTGGGTGGTCGGCACCCTGGTGCCGGGTCTGTGGACCGCCGTGCTGCTGCCGCTGGTGTGGGTGGCGCTGACCACCGTCGTGTTCGGCTGGCGCGACGTCGACGCGCCGCCGGGAGCCGGCGGGATCCTGCCCGGTCGACTGGCCGACCGGTGGCCCGACGGACCGTGGGGGTCGTTCCTGCACCGGGTGGGCCTGCTGCTGACCGGTGACCTGCGCACCAAGTACCTGCCGGTGCTGCGTGCCGTCGGTCTGCTCCGGTCCGCCGGTGTCGCGTTCCTGGCCGCCTACCTGGTCGTGGCCACGGTCGTCACCACCGTCGGCGCCTGGGCCGGGCTGGCGCTGGCCCGACTGCTCGGGCCGCGCGACCCGTACGTCGCCCTGGCCTGGTCGTGGGCCGAGGACCTGGTTCTGGGTGTCGCCCTGACCCCGGTCGCGGTGGCCCTCTACGCGGCCGCCGCCCGCCGGACGCTGCGCACCACCGTCACCGGGGCCGCAGCTCCAGCAGCCACCGCTGAGAGCCACCCGACAGTCGCACCCGGACCGTGACGTCGTCCACCGCGTCGGCCGGGAGCTGGAAGACGGTCGCCACGTCGTACGGCTGCCCCGGCCGCGGCACCGGGTCCCCACCGGCGCAGGAGCCGTTCTCGGGCGCGTCCACCCGGTAGCCGAGGGTCCCGTCGCTCCGCCAGGTGCGGCCGCCCCCGTCGGTCAGGGACAGGTCGCACAGCACGGTGTCCGGCTTCCGACCCGGGTCCTCGATCTCCACGCTCAGCACCACCAGGACCAGCTCCGCCCCCGGGAGCGCCGCCACCGTGTCGACGCCGTCGGAACCCCGCAACGACGGCTTGAGCGGCAGGCGAGCGCCGTGGTCGAACCCGGTCAGCCGGTAGCGCACCCCGTCGACCAGCGCCGACCCGGTGGGTCCGACACTCTGGTCGACCGACGGACGACGGAACCGCAGGATCGACTCGGTCTGCGCGAGACCGACCCCCACGGCGAACAGCACCGCGGCCAGGCAGAGCGCAGCCAGACCCTGCCGGCGGCGCGACGGCGCCGTCATCGGGTGACTCGGGTCGCCGCCGGGTCGAGCCGCAGCGCTCCGGGGCGGGGCGGGGCTCCGTCCAGACCCAGATCGATCCGCAGCCCCCGGTCGAAGGCCTCGAACTCGCGCGGCTCGTTCTCCACCAGCAGCCGGGCCCCGGCCACCCGGTCGGCGGGTACCTCGAAGACCCAGCTGCCGGTCACGGTGAACCCGGGCTGGGTCATCGGTGGCTGCGCCTCGATCCACTCCGCGCGAGGGGTGTAGCGCAACCCGCCCCGGGTCTGCAGCCGGACGCGACCGAAGGAGACGGGGGTGATCAGGGCGTCGGCTTCGACACCCACGACCACGAACACCCCGGTCGAGGTGACGACCTGCTGCCGCAGCTCCAGCGCCGGCGCCGTCCGCACCGAGGTGACCGTCACGACCTTGTCCCGCAGGGTGCCCCGCTCCCCCGTCGCGAGGCCCGTCCACTGCCGGGCGGGCGTCGCCGTGTCCGGTGCGGTGAGCGTCAGCAGGGCCACCAGTCCGAGGGCGACCGCGATGGGGAGCAGCGTGGTCCGGACCCGTCGCCCGGCGCTCCTCGGGCCGGTCGACGGTGGTCCGCCGCCGGAGGGGCCCGGGACGGTCATCGTGCGGTCCGCTCGTCGGGACAGGCGAGGACCACGTCGGCCACGGCCGGGCCCAGCTCCCAGTCGTCCGAGAGGAGACTCCGCGTCGGTCGCTCGTCGCGGATGACCACCTCCACCTCGGACGGCGGGTCACCGGGCAGGGCGACGTCCTCGAGCGGGAAGTCCAGGACCCGGTCGACCTCGACCCGGGGGTCGAAGCCGAGCAGACTGCGGGGGTCCTCCTCCGACACCGACCAGACCCTGGTCAGGGCTTGGCCGGCGTACCGGACCTCGAGCATGCCGTCGAGCAGGCAGCACAGGGTCTCGTCGCCGGTGAACTCGGTACGCAGCCAGACCCGGACGCGGGGTTTCGGTTCGCTGGTCCCGACGGCCACGAGGGCGGCCCGCTCCACCTGGATCCGCCAGCGGCTGGTCTGCACCTGCTCTCCGGCCGCCACCGTCCGTCCGACGTCCTGGGCCGGGGCGAAGCCGCCGAGCGCCGCGACCAGACCGGTCACCACCACCGCGACCGCCAGCACCCAGACCACCGGGGGGAGGCGGCGCAGGCGGGCCCGGGGGCCGCCGACGCTGGTCATGGCCGTCACGATAGTGCGGTCCCGGTCGCGGGATACTGCCCGCGTGACCGAGCCGCCGCAGACCCTCGCGCGCTGGACCGGACCGCGCGGCGAGGTGGTGCTGCGCCGGCGCACGGTCGGGGACGAGAGCGTCGACGAGCTGATCGTCAACGGTGCCTTCGCCATGGACAGCGCCGAGACGGGTTCGGAACGCGCCCTGGCCGAGCTCGCCTGGCCGGGTGCCCGCGTGCTGGTCGGCGGACTCGGGCTCGGCTTCACCGCCGAGGCGGTGCTGGACGCCCGCGTCGCGTCGGTGGACGTGGTCGAGATCGAGGACGCGCTGGTCGGGTGGGCGTACGAGGGCCTGACCCCGCGCCTGGGTCGTCTCGCGCGGGACTCCCGCGTACGCCTGTGGGTGGCCGACGTCGCGGAGGTGCTCACCGGGACGGGGTCCGACGGACCGGACGGGCCCTGGGACGCGATCCTGCTGGACGTCGACAACGGGCCGGACTTCCTCATCCACCCGGCGAACGCCGCCCTCTACGACACCGACGCGCTGCGGTCCGCCCTGGACCGGTTGTCCCCGGCCGGGCTGCTGGCCATCTGGTGCCAGGGACCGCACGCCGAGCTCCGGGCCCGGCTGGAGGCGCTGTCGCCGACGGCGCGCGAGGAGCACCACGTCGTCCAGCGCGGCCGCCACCGGATCACCTACGTCATCTACACCGTGCGGACGGCGACCTGACCCCCGACGTGACGGAAACGTGCACCTCACGGGCCGGGAAACCGGTTCCGGTCGGCGTGTCGTCACGACGAGAGGCCGATCTCCGTCACCTGTGACGTGGGAGGTCACACGGGTTCCCGGTGTGGACACGTCGTCCGCGTGCGCCACAATGACCGCCATGGCCGACGACGACTTCCGGATCGAGCACGACACCATGGGCGAGGTGCGGGTGCCCGCCGCCGCCCTCTACAAGGCGCAGACGCAGCGGGCGGTCGAGAACTTCCCCATCTCGGGGGTGCCGATCGACCCGTCCCTGATCCGGGCGCTCGGTCTGATCAAGGGCGCGGCCGCCACGGTGAACGCCGACCTGGGCGTGCTGCCGGTGGCCACCGCCGGAGCCATCGCCGCCGCGGCCACCTCGGTGGCGGGCAACGAGCACGACGGGGAGTTCCCGATCGACGTGTTCCAGTCTGGCTCGGGGACGTCGTCCAACATGAACACCAACGAGGTCATCTCGTCGTTGGCCACCTCCATCGCCGGGGCCGACGTCCACCCGAACGACCACGTGAACGCCTCGCAGTCCAGCAACGACGTGTTCCCCAGCGCGATCCACATCGCCGCCACCGACAGCCTGGTCAACACCCTCGTCCCCGCCCTGGACCACCTGGCCACCGCCCTGGAGGGCAAGGCCACCGAGTTCGCCGAGGTGGTCAAGAGCGGTCGCACCCACCTGATGGACGCCACCCCGGTGACCCGGGGTCCGGAGTTCGGCGGCTCCGCCGCCCCGGTCCGCTACGGCATCGAGCGGGTCGAGGCCACGCTGCCCCGGGTCGCCGAGCTGCCGCTGGGCGGCACCGCGGTCGGCACCGGCATCAACACCCCGCCCGGCTTCGCGGCGGCGGTGATCGGCCGGATCGCGGAGCAGACCGGTCTGCCGCTGACCGAGGCGCGCAACCACTTCGAGGCCCAGGGCGCTCGCGACGGTCTGGTCGAGGCCTCCGGGGCCCTGCGGACGATCGCGGTCAGCCTGAACAAGATCGCCAACGACCTGCGCTGGATGGGGTCGGGCCCGCGGGCCGGTCTCGGCGAGATCAGCCTGCCCGACCTGCAGCCGGGTTCCTCGATCATGCCGGGCAAGGTGAACCCGGTGCTCTGCGAGGCCACCCACATGGTGGCCGCCCAGGTGATCGGCAACGACGCGGCGGTGGCCTTCGCCGGCGCCTCCGGCAACTTCGAGCTGAACGTCATGCTGCCCGTCATCGCCCGCAACCTGCTCGAGTCGATCCGGCTGATCGCCAACGTGTCCCGGCTGCTGGCCGACCGGACGGTGGACGGCATCGTGGCCAACGTCGACCACTGCCGCCAGCTGGCCGAGTCGTCACCCTCGATCGTCACGCCGCTGAACAAGTACATCGGCTACGAGAACGCCGCGGCCGTGGCCAAGAAGGCGCTCAAGCAGAACCAGACCATCCGCCAGGTCGTGATCGACTCCGGCTTCGTGGCCGACGGCAAGCTCACCGAGGAGCAGCTGGACGCCGCCCTCGACGTCCTGGCCATGACCAAGGCGCCGACGGCCTGAGCACGATGGCGACACCCCCCACCCCGGCCGCGAACCACCTCCGCCAGCTGCGGTTCATGGTCGGGGCGCTGCTGGCCGCCCCGGTGTTCATCGTGGTGGCGATGTGGTTCGTGCTCGGCGACACCCTCACCGATCCGACCCCGTGGCCGTTCGTCATCGCGGTGGTGGCGCTCGGCCTGGTTGGCGAGGTGGTGCTGCGGACCTTCGGCTACCGGACGGTCATCCTGCCCCGCGGCCTGTCGGCGGCCGACACCCTGGCCCGGTCGCGGCTGTCGTACCAGGCCGCGCTGTTCCGCCGGATGAGCGTCGCCGAGCTCCCGATGGTGATCTCGCTGGCGCTGTCCTTCGTCACCTACGGCGGCTTCTACCTGGTGCTCTTCGGCGCGGCCATCACGCTCAACCTGCTGGTCGTCCACGTCTGGCCGTCCCAGCGCTCGGTCGACCGCACGATGGCCTCTCTCGAGCTGGGCGGCGCCCCCAGCCGCCTCCCCGAGGCCCTCGGCCTCCCCCGCTGACCAGCTCCGCTTCGACCCGTCACTCGGCGCGGGCGCTCGACGGACCGCTCCTGGGCCACCACCGACAGCCCTCCAGCATCTCCACGCACGTGGATCGGCTGGAGCCGCAAGCGGGAGTCCGGGGAGGGCCGACGCCCGGACGTGGACGGGTCTGGCGGGAGCCCGAGCCTGCGAGGGCGGATGGTTGTCCGGGCGTTGGTCCTCAGCGGAGTC
>JBMDXL010000739.1:0-5839 GCA_048594465.1 Microlunatus sp.
CACGCGCCGACATCGACGACCTGGTCGCGATGACCCACCGGGGGCCGCTCACCGACGAGGCCGTCTCGTGGACAGAACGCCGCGGGACCCGGATCCCTCGAGCTGAGCAGACCGCGTACGCCGTCCGCTGCGACGACTGCGGCCAGTTCGTCGGCGACGTGCTGCATCAGTGCCCGCTGCGCGGGCCGGCCGCGTTGGTGACGCAGCAGCAGATCGTCGACGGCAGCAGCCGGCTCGCGGTCCCGGATCCTGCCCAGATGGCCGAGCTGCTCGAGGCCAACCACCACCGCCCGGTCGAGGTACCGATCGCTCACCTCACCAACGACGCCGAGGTGGAAGGAACGGTGCGGCTCCGGTCTGGGTCTGCGGTGGTGCGGGGGCTGGACAGAACCACCCGGCAGCTCGTCGACCTCGACGACGTCGGCGACGACGAGCTCACCTGCCGCACCTGCCACTCCGTCGACTGCGCCCACGTCGCCCACACCCGCGAAGCCGTCCGCGACCACATGCACGCCGCCGGCGAACTGCCCCAGACTGAGCGGTCGTCTGCGCTGTACGCCGACCAGATCAGGATCCAGCCACGGGCTGCGGCGCCAGCTGCGGCGACAGCGCCGGCAGTCGCGGAGTCGTTTCTGTCCAACCCGGACGCGTTCCGTCAGGCCATCCGCGACAGCGGCCCAAGCCGGGAGGTGCCGTTCTACACCGAGAACGCTTTGCAGGGATACGCCGCGAACACCGGGTTCGGGATCGAGATCGAGTTCGACGCCACCACCATGGACGGACCCGACCAGGTCGGCCGTGAGCTCTACGCCCGCGGCCTTCTAACCGGCCCGCACCAGCGCGGCTACCACTCCGGCGCCCGCTCGGGGTACAGCGGCTGGGTCTACGAACACGACGGTTCCGTCCGCGGCGGGGAGCTCGTCACGCCGGTCATGGCTGACAACCCGGAGCACTGGGGGCAGATCGCGACCGTCTGCGAGACGATTCGCCGCAACGGCGGCATCACCGACCACGCCGGCAGCCACACCAACATCTCCTCGGCCCAGTACACCCCGCAGATGGCGTGGCGGCTGGTCAACCTGATCCGGGCCAACGAGGACGACATCTACCGGATGGGCCGCACCCGGCGATCAGCCCGATCCTCCGGCTACAACCAACCACTGCCCGGCTACGACCCCGGCCCCGTGTGGACGAGCAGCCACCAAGCCACCAGCTACCAAGGGGGCAGGGAGACGATGATCAACTTCTACAACGCCTTCCAGTCCAGATCGGGTCGGATCGAGTTCCGGTTCCCCGACGCATCCCACGACCCCGGCGTCATCCAGGCCCAAGTGAGCCTGTGCGCAGCCATGACCAACTACGTCCGCACCAACGACGTCCAACCTGGCCCCGTGCGGCGCCTGCACACGGCCCGCCGCGAAGGATGGGCCCTCAACCTGATGGCTGCATCCGCCACCGACTTCGAGGAACGGACCCGACCCGTCCGAACCCTCATCGACACCCTGTTCAGCACCGACCGCGACCGCCGCCAGATCGCCGCCCTGTGGGGCCGTGGCAGCTACTACCGCGACCAGTAACCGTGTCGCCCCCGCCGACCCTCCAGCCAGCCCCTACCGTCGAACCACGACCCCAAGGAGTCAGTCCCCATGACCGACCACCAGCACCCCCACGATCACCAGCACCCGCACCGCAGGCCTGAGGGCCACAGCGCAGCGGCCGAGGAGGTGGCGACCTCCCCCGTCACGCTGCTGCCGTTGGCCGTCCCCACCGACCGTGCCACGAACCTGCGGATCATCGCCGACACCGACCAGCAGGTCGACCACAGCCACCAGCCCGTCCCACCCGTCTCGCCCGGCGGGTTCCCGTACCGGTACAAGGTCCGCCTGCAAGGCGCGAACGCCTACGCCTTCACTGCTGACGAGGTCCTGGCCCTGTTCATCGACGGCTACCAGTCCCAGCCCGGCCGCGGCCGTGAGGCCCAGCTGGAGCAGGTGAAGCTCCGCGGCCGGCACTGCGCCGGTGTGATCGTCAACCACGTCGCCCAGGCCATGCTCGCCGGCCAGCTCAGCCCAGACGAGGAGGCCGTGCTGCAACGCTCCGCCGAGTACGGCACCGGTCGGGATCCGATCACCGTCGAGGAGTGTCCCCGCTGGGACCACCCCGAGGTGCCGATGCTGCTGATGGGCGACCTGTACGCCCCTGAGTTCGGACGATTCGACCCGCCGCTGGGCAACGTGAAGCTGATCTGGCCCGGCCGCGCCGAGCGGTACCTCCACGACCTGGCCGAGCTCGGCCTGATCGCCCTGTCGGAGAACCCGGCCGTCACCGCCAGCCCGCTGGTCGAAGTCCGCGGCGTCGACCAGTGAGCACCGGACCGGGCGCGCAGGGTCTGTCCAACGACCACATCGCGATGATGGTGCTCGGCTGTGTCGGGCTCGGTGTCCTCTACGCCAAACGGCAGACGGTTCTGGCCGGCGCCGGTGGATGGCTCCGCGACCACCAGCTGCTCACCGACCACGACGCAGTCATCACCATCCCCTACCTCGGCGGGCTCGACCTCGCCAGGATCCTCGTCCTCGCTGGACTGTTCGTGATCATGGCGGTCACAGCCGGGCTGGTGATCCGTCACCGATCCGCCGCGCCGAGGAGCTAGGACTGCTGGGTCTTGGCCTGTTCGCGGCGGCGCCGGGCAGCGGCCAGGGTGCGGCGCTTCTCTTCGGGGTGGTCGACTTCGTCTTGGATCTGGTAGACGCGGAAGCGGCTGATGTCGCCGATCTTGGCGATCTTGATCGCGCCGACGTAGCCGTCGTCACCCTTGTGGCGGGGGACGCCGGCGACGATGCCCATCCAGGCGGTCTCGGCCTGCTCCCAGGCCTGCCGCATCAGGTTGCGGTGGTGGGCGGTGGCCTGCAGGACCTGCTCCCAGTCGGCCGGCTCGACTGGCACCACGAGGGCGCCGTCCTGCTCGGTCGGGCTCCCCACGAGGGCCCAGCCACGGGCGGCGCACAGCTCGGCCAGCGTGTCGTCGGTCAGCTTCTTGGGTGCGTCGGCGACGGTCCACTGGTCGGCGGTGAACCAGTCGCGCGGCACGGGTTGGCCGTCATCGTCGGGTGCGGGGCCCGACACCCATTCGGGGGCCCACACCTGGGCCTGGATCAGCATCCGCTCCTGCCCGCGGTGGTGGCTGATGAGGAACCGGTAGTCCATGCGCCCGAGGTCTGCTTTCTGTCCAACGGCATTTGTGGATCGGACTCTACAGGCGACGGCGTGTGTGCTGGCCGGGTGACGCGGTCCCGATCGGGCCGCTTCGTGGTGGTGAAGAAGTCGTAGCAGGCGGTCACGCGGGCGGCGGTGGCCTGGCTGCACCGCCACACCTGAGGGTTGTCGAGCTGGTCGAGGTCGCCGGCCGGGAGGTGGCGGGCCAGGGCGGGGCCGTGGCCGGCGGTGCGGAGTTCGGCGATCAGCTGCCGCGTCGGGGCGGCGTCGATGAGCAGGTGTTGGTCGTCGGCGATCGAGTCGACCGAGGTGCTGGCGAGGGCCCGGGCGATGCTGACGTGCAGCTTGTGGAGGGTGTAGCCGCGGCGGCCGTGGAGCAGGGACCGGACGGCGCGGGGGGCGACGCCGGCGTGGGCGGCGACCAGGCGCCAGGACAGCCCGGTCTCGCAGATCAGGTCACGCACGTGCGTGCGGAACGGTTCGGCGTCGACCCAGTCGGGGCAGACCGCCGTGTCAGGGCGGGCCGTGTCAGAGCAGGTCGCCGTCGCGGGGGAGTGCTCGATCTCGAGGTGCATGGTCACGGGAAGCTCCTGGTGGTGGTTGGACAGAACCAGGCGGCTGCGATCCGGCCGGCCTGGGCGTGCAGGGCGAGAAAGTCGGGCATGGCGAGCAGGGCCTGCAGGGTGCTGGTGAACGCCCGCACCTGAAGGGGGGTGAGAGGGCCGGGCCGGTCAAGGTCGCCGGCCTGGTGGGGGTCAGCGGTCAGGCCGGTGAGGTAGGCGGGACCTTGGAGGGGCTGGACGGGCAGCTGCAGGAAGGTCAGCAGCGCTGACGCCAGCGCGTTGGGTGTCCCGCCCGGATCGGGGGTCCACAGCGAGGCCCTGGGCGTGAGGGGGATGGGCTCGACCGCGTCGCCGCTGAAGCACGCTGACTGGGTGGGGTCCCAGTCGATGGTGCTCCAGCTGGCGTCGCCGTCGATCCGCAGGATGGACATCGCTCACACCAGCGAGGGGATCGTCGGCGTGTGCAGCCCGGCGCCGACGACGCGGTGGCGCATGACCGCCCCGTCGTCGCGGCGGTCGGCGTCGGTGAAGTTCCGCCACACCGCGGCCCGGACCAGCCGGAGGTCGTGGTCGCGCACGGTCGGCTTGAACCGGGCGTGGACCGTCACCTTCACCTGCTGCTGCTGCGGCCGGGCCGACATCAGCACGCCCTCGGGCAGCAGCTCGATCCGTCGCAGCGGCAGGTCGAACGTCGCCGACAGCCGGCGCAGCCACTGCGGGTTGGACGCCCACCACAGACCGCCGTCGACGTCGTGGGCGACCGCCAGCGGTGACAGCCCGGCCCGGGCCAGCCATACCCGACCACGGCCCTGCACGGTGGTGTCGGCGGTGTCGGTCCACACCAGGGCGGCCCGCCCGCGCATCCCGGTCAGGACCGTCACCAGCCGCTGGGTGTTGACCCGCCCGCCGGTGTGGGCGGTGGCCAGGGCCGCGTAGAGGACCCGGGAGTCGGTCCACGACGGGTCCGGCCATACAGGCGCGAACCGGATGGTGTCGGTGTCGAGGTCGCCGTTGTGGGTGCCGAGCAGGCTGCCCGCCTGCAGCGGGGAGGTGTTGGCCAGGCTGATGACGCCCTGGGTGGCCCAGCGGGTGTGGCCGATCGCAGCCGTCGCGTTGACCAGCCCCCGGAGCCGCCGCGGCCCCATCAGCTGGGTGAACGTGCCGGGGTGCCGCTTCACCGCCCAGCCGCCGTCAGGGGCGGTGGGGAGCAGGGCGGCGATGCCGGCGCCGTGGCGGCCGCGTTCCTCGGCGAGCACCCCCAGGAACGCCAGGGCGGCGTCACGGCGGAGCAGGTGGGTGGGGTAGCGGTGGGGCAGGAGCATTCCGAACAGTCCGCACATCAGGGGTCCCTCCTTCCGAGGGTCAGATGGTTCGAGGGTCAGGCGGTCGGGGAGGCGGGGGCGGGGGCGGGGTGGAGCCAGTCGCCGCCGGGGATCCGGTGGAGGGGACTGAGGTCGACCCAGGGACCGGCCAGGTAGATCCAGGCCTCGGTCGTGATGCCATCAGCGGTGGTGACCGGGAGCCTGCGCCGCAGGTAGTGACTGGACGCCTCGCGGGCGGGGTCGTAGCCCTCCAGCATGTCCAGCCGGGTGAGCGCGTCGGTCCAGGCCCGGCCCGTGATCCAGCACAGGGTCCCGGTAATCCGGGCCCCCGGGGTGGCATCCGGTGCGGCGTAGGGGAACCCGCGAGTGGCCCACAGCGCAAGGCCGGCGGCGTGCGCGAGCTCGGTCCGGTCGATCGTGCCCTCGAGCAGCCAGTGGTTGCTTCCGCCCGGACGCAGCGTCCCGTACACGAACAGTGCCGGCATCTCGTCCTCCTCTCGCCGTTCCAACCTGTTGATATGACTCTACAACACATGTAGAGTCAACTCAACCCTTAGAGGTTGGAGCGGGTCCGAGGCTCACATCCGGCCCGTTCTGAGGCCTTCAGAGGTAGAGAGCGACACACGAAGGAGGAAGCGGTGGCGAGCATCATCTGTCCGACACCGGTGCGGCAGCTGTGGCTGCACCGCCCGACAAGCCCCGGTCGGTGGGAGGTCGGGTTCTTCGACGCCACAGGCG
>JBMDXL010000074.1:0-3120 GCA_048594465.1 Microlunatus sp.
GCCTGGACCACCCAGAACTACCAGACCGCCTTCGGCACGGGCAGCTTCTACACGTCGTTCTTCAACTCCTTCTACATCGCGACGCTGGTCACGGTGGTCTCCTTGATCACCTGCGCGATGGCGGCGTACGCGTTCGCCCGAATGCGGTTCCCGGGCAACAACTTCCTGTTCGGCATCTTCCTGGCCACCTTGATGGTGCCGTTCCAGCTGATCGTGATCCCGCAGTACCTGATCTTGGGAGAGCTCCGCTGGATCGACACCCACCTGGCCCTGATCGTGCCGCCCGCCCTCTTCAACGCCTTCGGGGTGTTCCTGCTGCGGCAGTACGTCCGTGGTATCCCGTTGGAGCTGGAGGAGGCGGCAGCCATCGACGGCGCGGGTCGGGTCAAGATCTTCCTCACGATGATCCTGCCCCTGCTCAAGACGCCGATGGTGGCCCTGGGGATCTTCATCTTCCTGGGCCGGTGGAACGACTTCCTGGCACCGCTGATCTTCATCAACACCGACAGCCTGTTCACGCTGCCGCTGTGGGTGGCGCAGTTCAAGGGTGCCTACTCCTCCGACTGGGGTGGCCTGATGGCGGCGACCTCGTTGGCGGCGGTGCCGTTCCTGATCATCTTCATCATCGCCCAGAAGCAGATCGTGGAGGGCATCGCGCTGTCGGGGTCCAAGACGTAACCCCAGCACAGCTCTGATCGACCGGCTGAGCGCTCGGAGACCTCCGTCTCCGGGCGCTCAACCGCTTCCGGACCACGTCACCACGGACGACGAGCCCGACCGTCGGTGTTGCCGCCCACCCGCACGCCGCCTGAACCACGCCTTCTGACCTGCCCGCCGCCCGATCGGCTGCTCCACGAGAGGATCCCTGTGCCCGTCAACACCAACGTCGTCCTGCGAACCGAGGGTGTCACCGCCGTCGTCGACCTGAGCGGCGGCCGTCTCCCCGCGCTCCCGTACTGGGGCGGGGACCTGGGTCACCTGTCCGCCGCCGACGTCCGCGCTCTCGTCCGGGCGGCTGAGTTCCCCGGGGCGGCGAACATCATCGACGACCCGGTCCGGCTGGCGCTGCTGCCCGAGCACTGGACCGGCTGGCTCGGACGCCCGGGTCTGGCCGGTTCCCGGGCGGGTCGCGACTGGTCCCCGAAGTTCACCACCACCGCCCTCCGGGTGGACGGTCAGGACCGGTCCGACGACGACGGTCTGGTGCTCACCGAGGGGCCGGCCGAGATCGAGGTCGATGCGGTCGACGAGGTGGCCGGACTGTCTCTCACCGTCACCGTCGGGATGACGGCCGGCGGTCTGGTGCGGACCCGGGCGGCGGTGACCAACACCGGGGCCGATGGCTACGAGGTGCAGGGACTGACGCCGGCGTTCCCGGTCCCGCCGGTGGCCCGCGAGGTGCTGGACATGTGCGGTCGCTGGGGCAAGGAGCGGATCGCCCAGCGCAGCCCCCTGCAGGTCGGCACCCACCTGCGGGAGAACCGCAAGGGACGCACCGGAGCCGACGCGGCCACGGTGCTGCACGTCGGGACCCCGGGCTTCTCCTTCCGGCAGGGGGAGATCTGGGCCGTCCACACGGCGTGGAGCGGCAACCACGTCCACTACGCCGAGCAGCTGTCCACCGGTGAGCAGGTGATCGGCGGCGGTGAGCTGCTGCTGCCCGGCGAGGTCGTGCTGGGCACCGGCGAGAGCTACGTCTCCCCGTGGCTGTACGGCTCGTACGGTGCCGGTCTGGACGAGGTGGCCCGGCGGTTCCACCGCTTCCTGCGGGCCCGACCGAACCACCCCTCGACCAGCCGGCCGGTCACCATCAACGTCTGGGAGGCCGTCTACTTCGACCACGACCTGGACCGGCTGGTCGACCTGGCCGAGCGGGCAGCCGCGCTCGGGGTGGAGCGCTACGTCCTCGACGACGGCTGGTTCGGCTCCCGCCGCGACGACCACTCCGGGTTGGGGGACTGGACGGTGTCGGCCGACGTGTGGCCCGACGGACTGCACCCCCTGGTGGACAAGGTCACCGCGCTCGGGATGGAGTTCGGTCTCTGGTTCGAGCCGGAGATGATCAACCTGGACTCCGACGTGGCCCGCGCCCACCCGGAGTGGGTGATGACCACCGGGGACCGGATCCCGGTCGAGTCACGCTTCCAGCAGGTCATCAACCTGGGGCTGCCCGACTGCTACGCCTACATCCGCGACGCGATCTTCGCGATCCTGCGCGAGTACGACATCGGCTACATCAAGTGGGACCACAACCGCGACCTGGTCGACGCCGGCAGCCAGCCCGGCGGGCGTCCGGGCGTGCACGAGCAGACCCGGGCCTTCTACCGGCTGCTGGACGAGATCAAGGCCGCCTTCCCCGGGCTGGAGATCGAGTCGTGCTCCTCCGGCGGCGCCCGGGTGGACCTCGGCGTCCTCGAGCGGACCGAACGGGTCTGGGTGTCGGACTGCATCGACCCGCTGGAGCGTCAGGAGATGCACCGGTGGACGACCCAGCTGATCCCGCCGGAGCTGATGGGCGCCCACATCGCCTCGGGGGAGTCGCACACCACCGGGCGTCAGCACGACCTGGACTTCCGGGCGGCCACCGCGATCTTCGGTCACCTGGGCATCGAGTGGGACCTGGCCAAGGCGTCGGCCGAGGAGCTCAGCGACCTGCGGGTGTGGATCGACTTCTACAAGGAGCACCGCGACCTGCTGCTCGGCGGCGACCTGGTGCGGATCGACTTCCCCGACGACAGCCTGAACGCCCACGGCGTGGTGGCGAAGGACCGCAGCCGGGCCCTCTACTCACTGGTCTCGGTGTCGCGGTCCCCGCTCGTGTCCACCGGTCGGGTGCCGCTGCCGGGTCTCGACCCGGACCGGCACTACCGGGTCGTCCCGGTGCAGGAGCTGCTGCCCCGGTCGGGTCGGGTGCCGACCTGGTGGGGTCTGCGGACCCCGTCGTGGGAGGAGGTGCACGCCCTCCCGCCGGGCACCCGTCCGGTGCTCCAGCCCGAGGGGGAGCTCGGGGTGGAGCTGAGCGGCGCCGCCCTGGCCCGCGCCGGTGTGATGCCCGCGTCGATCAACCCCGACCACGCGGTGATCTACCAGGTGACCGCCGTCGACTGACGCACCAGCCGA
>JBMDXL010000740.1:0-2719 GCA_048594465.1 Microlunatus sp.
ACGATCACCGTCAAGGAATCCAGCTCGTACTGCGACGCCGCCATCATCGCCTCCCAGTTGGAGCCCTCCTGCAGCTCGCCGTCACCGGTCAGCACGTACGTCCGGCGCCTGGACACGTCCAGCTTGGCCGAGATCGCGTGACCCACCGCGATCGGCAGCCCGTGACCCAGCGGCCCGGTGTTGGCCTCCACCCCGGGCACCTTGGTCCGGTTCGGGTGTCCGTTCAACCGGGACAGCGGCTTGAGGAAGGTGGCGAGCTCCTCGACCGGGAGGTAGCCGAACGCCGCCAGCGTCGTGTAGAGCGCCCCGGCGACGTGGCCCTTGGACAGGATGAACCGGTCCCGGTCGGGGTCGTCGACGGTTTCGGGGGTGACGTTCAGCACCGCCCCGTAGATGGTGGCCAGGATGTCGATGGCGGAGAAGTCGCCGCCGATGTGGCCGGCGCCGGCGTGGTGCACCAGCTTCAGGTCCTGGATCCGGATCTGCCGGGCGGTCTCGGCGACGTGGGCGATCAGCTCGTCCCTGGTCGCGTGCGGGCCGAGCCGGCCCAGGACGGGCATCGTCGCGTGCTCCGCGGCGAGTGCGGTCATCAGTTGTCTTCCTCGATCATCGAGCTGAGCAGGACCTTCTGCACCAGCCTCTGGGCCGCGAGGGCGTCGTGTCGGGACTGCGCCGCGGCGAGCGCGTCCTCGTCGAGAGCGTCGAGCGCCCGGTGCAACGCCTTGAGGAAGGTGATGGCCTGCTTGGCCGCCTGCACCGAGTCCTCCCGGAACGGGAACTGGTCGAGCTGCCAGACACCGTCCCAGTTGTTCTTGCGCAGGGTGTGGAAGAACTCGAACGTCTCGACCAGGTGCACCGACCCGACCACCATGTCGTCGTCCCAGCCGCGGAAGTTGTCGTTCACGTCGATGGCGAAGAGCTTGCCGTGGTCGATGCACAGCTGGGCGGCATCGGCCGGGGTCTCCAGGCCGTACAGGGAGTGACCGAAGTCGAGCAGGATGCCGAGGTTGTCGCAGCCGACCTTCTGGATGGCCAGCAGGGTGCGGGCGGCGTTCGGGAAGATGATCTTGTTGCGCGGTTCGCGTGGCTTGTACTCGATCACGAACCTGATGTCGGGGTGGGCGCTGCACAGCTCCCGCAGCCCGTCGGTGGCCAGCTGCCAGGCGGCGGCATAGTCCACCTGGAACGGGTAGTCCCAGCCGTCCTGGCCGAACCAGAGCTTGACGTAGTCGCAGCCCAGCTCCTTGGCCAGCTCCGTCGCCTCGTGCAGCAGCGCCAGCGCCTGGGCCCGGACCGCCGGGTCGGGGTTGGTGATCGAGCCCTTGACGTAGTCCTTGTTGTAGATCTCCGGGGTGATGGCGACCGCCCGCAGGTGGTTGCGGGCCAGCGCGTCCCGGACGTCGTCCAGCGTGCCGTCGAACCCCGCGAAGGGCCAGTTCAGGTCCACCACCGACAGGTCGCCGACCGCGCCGGCCCGGTCGATCTGCTCGATCAGCCCGACCGGCTCGCCGTAGCCCTCGGTGGCGTAGCGGTCCTTGTAGGTGGCGAAGTGCCAGATGCCGGCACCGAAGACGGGCAGGTCACTCATGGTGGTCCTCTCGGGATGATCGCGGTGAGACGGGCGGCTTGCCGGCGCCGAACCGGCGGATCTTGGCGAACATGTCCTCGAGCAGGTAGCGCACGTCGACCGACTCGCAGACGCGGACGGGATGCCCGGAGCCGGGCAGGTAGCCGCCTTCGTGACTGAAGCGCGGGGCCGGGATCGTGCGGAAGATCCCGCCGCGGGGATTGAGGACCAGGGAGATGGCGGGCGAGTCGCCGAGCGAGCGGTGCTCGATGGGCTCCCCGTGGTGCACGGCGTTCCACTCCACCAGCTGGTCGATCAGGTAGTCGGCGAGCTGGCTGGTACCGCGGAGCCTCTCCTCCAGCTCGGCGTAGCCGACCGAGACCATGGAGTAGACGGTGGCCGGCACCTGCCACACGGTGATGCCGGAGTCGAAGACGACGTTGGCGGCGGCGATGTCGTTGCGCAGGTTGAACTCCACCGCCGGGTAGTTCCAGTCCGTGCCGTACCCCATGCCGCCGATCCAGATCACCACGACGTCGCGGTCGACGATCTCGGGATCGAGCAGGATCGCCGACGCCATGTCGGTGAGCGGACCGAGGAAGGTGACGAACAGCGGGTCGTCGGGCGCGGCGAGCTTGCTCTCCGCGACGATCAGCTCCGCACCCGGCGAGGGTGCCGGGTGGGTCTCGTCGGGGATCGGCGTCGGGGACCCGTCCGCCACCACCACCTGCCCAGTGAGGCCCAGCAGGTCGATCTCCTCTCGGGACTCCGCCATGCTGCGGTCGCTGCGCTCGGCGCCGAAGTGCGCCGGGACCAGGCCGCGCACGTCGAGTGTCGGCGACAGCAGGGCGTGCACGATGGCGTACTGGTCGTCCGCCTCGTTCTTGGCGTCGGTGTCGATGATCACTCGTCGTCGAGCTGGCACAGGTCGCGCTCCGTTCGGCTGGTGCGTCATGCTATTGCATATCTATTCGCTGGTGCATATTCTCTCACACAGCGACGGCGCGTCAAGAGGTGCGCCAGGATCAGCTCGTGGAGGAGGCTCGGTGACCCAGATCTTGGCCATCGACCAGGGCACGACCAACAGCAAGGCCGTGCTGGTCGACGAGGACGGTGCGGTGCGCGCGCGCGGCTCCGCGCCCGTCCCGATCG
>JBMDXL010000741.1:0-9850 GCA_048594465.1 Microlunatus sp.
GGTTGGCCGCGGTCAGGTTGGACAGCGTCGCACCCCGGAGCTCACCGCGCGCGTCCGGCAGCGGCGGAGTGCGCTCCCCCTCCAGGTACGGCAGGAAGACCAGACCCTCTCTGACGGGCGGCGCCGAGACGGCGAGCGCGCTGAACTCGTCCAGCGACACGTTCAACGTCTTGGCCATGGCGACGAGGTTGCGGGCCCCGTTCAGGGTGCAGACCAGCGGGAGGAAGGCTCCGGTCGCGTCGGCGAAGCCGGCCACCACCCCGCTGGCGTCGTGGGTCGGCGTCTCGCTCCGGAGGCAGGCCACGCCACTGGTGCCGAGCGAGATCAGCGCCGTCCGGTCCGGCACGACCATGCCCAGCGTGGACGCCGCGTTGTCGCCGGTCCCGGGACCGACCTTCATCCCCTCGGGCGACTCCCCCACGACCTCGTCGGGGGCGGCCACCCGGGGCAGTCCGGGCCCCCGCCCCAATGCCAGTTAGACCAGGTCCTCGCGGTTGCGGCCCGCCACCCCGTCGAAGTAGGCCGTGCCGGAGGCGTCCCCCCGGTCGGTGACCGGGTCGAAGGACCGTCCGCCGATCTCCCAGGTGAGGTAGTCGTGCGGCAGCACCACCCGGTGCACCCTGTTCGCGTTCTCCGGTTCGTTACGGGCCAGCCACCGGAGCTTGGCGGCGGTGAACGAGGCGACAGGGACGCACCCGACGGCATCGGCCCAGGCCTGTGGCCCGCCCAGCTCGGAGATCAGGTCGAGCGCTGCCTGCGCCGAGCGGTTGTCGTTCCACAGCAGGGCATCGCGGACCAGTCCGCCATCGGCGTCCAGCGTCACCATGCCGTGCTGCTGGCCGCCGACGCTGATCGCCTCGACCCCGGCCAGCAGCGCCGGATCCGCTGTGGCCTCCCGGTAGGCGTCCCACCACGCGGCAGCCGAGACCTCGGTGCCGTCGGGGTGGGAGGCGCGTCCGGAGCGGACGACCTCGCCGGTGTCGGCGTCGCAGACGACCACCTTCACCGACTGGGTCGAGGAGTCGACGCCCGCGACCAAGGTCACCCGCGGGCTCCCATCAGGTGCTCGAGCATCAGCTGCTGCAGCTTCACGAAACCGAATCCGCGGCCGTTGAAGTAGGGCTCGGCGTCGAAGTCCTCATAGGCAGAAGCATCGGCCAGGAGGTCGGTGTAGGTCTCACCGGGGTTCAGGGTCGGCTCGGAGAGCTCGGCCACCCGGGCGTCGGCCAACGCCGCCTGGACCTCGGGATCGGCCCGGAACGCCGCCGCCCGCTCCTTGAGGATCAGGTACATCCGCATGTTGGCCGCCGCCGACTCCCAGACGCCGTCGTAGTCCTCGGTCCGGCTCGGCTTGTAGTCGAAGTGCCGCGGACCGGTGTAGGCCTGGCCGCCGCCGGGACCGCCGTTCTCCAGCAGGTCGACCAGGGAGAACGCGTTCTGCAGGTCGCCGTGGCCGAAGACCAGGTCCTGGTCGAACTTGATGCTCCGCTGACCGTTGAGGTCGATGTGGAACAGCTTGCCGGCGTCGAGGGCCTGGGCGATGCCGTGGGTGAAGTTCAGCCCGGCCATCTGCTCGTGGCCGACCTCGGGGTTGACCCCGAACAGGTCCGGCTTGTCGAGGGTGTGGATGAACGCGATGGCGTGGCCGACGGTCGGCAGCAGGATGTCGCCGCGCGGCTCGTTCGGCTTCGGCTCGATGGCGAACCGGAGGTCGTAGCCCTTGTCCGTGACGTAGTCGGCCAGCATGTTGACGCCCTCGCGGTAGCGGGCCAGCGCGGCCTGCACGTCCTTGGCCGCGTCGAACTCGCTGCCCTCACGACCGCCCCACATGACGAAGGTCTCCGCACCCAGCTCGGCGGCCAGGTCGATGTTGCGGAGCAGCTTGCGCAGGGCGAAGCGGCGGACGGCGCGGTCGTTGGAGGTGACGCCGCCGTCCTTGAACACGGGGTGGCTGAACAGGTTGGTGGTGATCATCGGCACCGTCACCCCGGTGTCGGCCAGCACCTTCTTCAGCCGGTCGATCTGGGCGGTCCGCTCGGCGTCGGTGGCCTCGAACGGGAACAGGTCGTTGTCGTGGAAGGTCAGGCCGTACGCGCCGAGCTCACCCAGCTTCGTCACGGCCTCGACCACGTCCAGCGGAGCCCGGCTGGCGCTGCCGAACTGGTCCTGACCGACCCAGCCGATGGTCCACAGACCGAAGGAGAACTTGTCGGCGGGCGTGGGGGTGAAGCTCATGCGGGAGGCCTCCGTCGGCGTCGGGATGAAATGTTGACTTAAACAACATATTCGCATCCGGAGCGGTCGGTCAAGTGCGTGATGCGTTACCGTACGGCTTGTCGGACCGCGTCGGGATCGGCAACAAAGTCGGCCGGCAGAGCTTCTGAGGAGGGACCATGGACCCCACGGCTCCCCTGTCGGCGTCGGCGGCCACGGCTCGGCCCGGCAACCTGTCCCGGCTGCTGACCTCCACCCACCGCGACGGACCGCAGTCCCGCGCCGCCCTCACCCGCCGGACCGGACTCAACCGCTCCACCATCGCCGCCCTGGTGGGCGAGCTGGCCGCCCGTGGTCTGGTCGCCGAGACCGAGCCGACCGGTTCCGCCGGGGTGGGCCGTCCCAGCCCCCTCGTCCGGGCCACCGACACCGTCGTGGCACTCACCGTCAACCCCGACATCGACGCCGTCACCCTGGGTCTGGTGGGGCTGGGCGGGGTGGTGCACAAGCGGGTCCGCTACCCCACCGGCGGATCGCTCGGCGCCGACGAGGCGGTCAACCTGGTGACCGCGCTCGTGGCGGGGATGCGCTCGGAGCTGGACAGCCGGTTCTCCGTCCTGGGGGTGGGTGTCGCCGTCCCCGGTCTGGTCGAGCGCGGCACCGGCACGGTGACGTTGGCCCCGCACCTGCAGTGGACCGGCGAGCCGTTCGGCGACCGGATCGCCGCCGCCACCGGCTACCGCTGCGCGGTGGCCAACGACGCCCGGACCGCCCTCGAGGCCGAGGCCTGGTTCGGGGCCGGACGGGGTCGCCAGGACTTCGTCTACCTCAACGGCAGTGCCAGCGGGATCGGCGGCGGCATCGTCGCGGGCGGCCGACCGGTCCTCGGCCGGCACGGGTACGCGGGCGAGTTCGGCCATCGCGTGGTGCGCCCCGGCGGGGAAGCCTGCCACTGCGGCCGTGTCGGCTGCCTGGAGACCGAGGTCCGGCGCGACCGGCTGCTGGCCGCCGTCGGGCTGGACGACAGCACGGCCGAGCAGCTGGCCGCTGCGCTCGCCGGCGACCACGCGCCAGCAGCAACCGTCGAGATCGACCGACAGCTGGGTTGGCTGGCCCAGGGTCTGTCCGACGTGATCACCGCCCTGGACCCCGAGGCGGTCGTGCTCGGCGGCTTCCTGGCCGATCTGGCCGAGGCGTCCCACGGACGCCTGCAGGAGCTGGTCCGGCACACCGGTTTCGCCGCTCTCGCCGCCGACGTCGAGATCGTGCCGGCCGCCCTGGGGCCGGACGTGCTGACCATCGGTGCCGCCGAGCTCATCTTCGCCGGCCTGCTGGGCGACCCCCAGGCGTACGCGCTCGGCTGACCCCGGCTCCGGCCAGCGCCTAAGGTGACGCGGTGACCTCCTCGACGACGTCGTCCACCCGCTCCGTCCTGCCGCAGCCGCTCAGCGTCGACCCGCGCCCCGGCACCTTCACCCTCACCGACGACCTGGCCATCCGCACCGACCAGCCCGGCTGGGCGGCCGTCGTCCGCCGGCTGCTGTCCCCCGGCACCGGGCTGGAGCTGCCGACCGCGGACGACGGCGCGCTGCGCCTGGTCCGCGACGAGAGCCTGGCTGACGAGGCGTACGTGGTCGAGGTGGACCACGACGCGATCACGCTCACCGCCCGCTCCGCCCGGGGTCTCAACTGGGCCACCCAGACCCTGCGGCAGCTGCTCCCGCCCTCGGCGCTGCGGCCCGCCCCGACCGGAGAACCGCTGACTGTGAGCGGGGTGCGGATCGACGACCAGCCCCGGTTCGGCTGGCGGGGCGTGCACCTCGACGTCGGCCGGCACTTCATGCCACTCGCCGATCTGTTCCGCTTCGTCGACCTGATCGCGCTGCACAAGTACAACGTGTTCCACCTGCACCTGACCGAGGACCAGGGCTGGCGGTTCGCCTCGCGGACCTACCCGAAGCTGCAGGAGCGGGCCAGCTGGCGGTCGGAGACCCAGCGGCACCACCAGGACTTCGCCGACGGCACACCGCACGGCGGCTTCTACACCCATGATCAGCTGCGTGCCCTGGTGCGCTACGCCGCCGACCGCGGGATCACGGTGATGCCCGAGCTCGAGTTCCCCGGTCACGTGCTGGCCCTGCTGGCCGCCTACCCCGAGCTGGGCAACCATCCCGAGAGCGGCTACCAGCCGGCCACCACCTTCGGCGTGTTCCCCGAGGTGCTCAACATGAGCGACGACGCGATGACGGTGGTCTTCGACCTCTACACCGAGCTGCTGGAGGTCTTCGACAGCCCGTACGTGCACGTCGGTGGCGACGAGTGTCCCCGGGACGAGTGGATCGCCAGCGACGCGGCCCGGGCGCTGGCGGAGCGGCGCGGACTGCCCGGTCCGGAGTACCTGCAGCGGTGGCTGACCGAGCAGCTGCGGGACTGGCTGGCCGCCCGCGGTCGCCGGCTGGTCGGCTGGGACGAGATCAACGACGAGGGCCCGCTGGAGGGGGCGGTGGCCATGGCCTGGCGGGACGCCTCGTACGGGATCGCGGCGGCGAAGGCCGGTCTGGACGTGATCATGTGCCCGGTCACCCACACCTACTTCGACTACTACCCCAGTGACGACCCGAACGAGGCGTACGCGATCGGCGGTCACCTGCCGCTGGAGCAGGCGTACGCGTTCGAGCCACTGACCGGGCTGCCGCCCGAGGTGCACGCGAAGGTGCTCGGCACCCAGTGCCAGATCTGGCGGGAGTACATGCCGGACACGCGCCGGGTCGACTACATGCTGTTCCCGCGGGCCTGCGCCCACGCGGAGGTGGCCTGGTCGGACCCGACCGGACGGTCGTACGAGGAGTTCCTGCAGCGGCTCCCCGGCCACCTGGACCGGCTGGCGGCGATCGGTGTCGAGTACCGACCACTGGCCGGCCCGTTGCCCTGGCAGCAGGGGGGCACCGGGCCGCTGCGCCGGCCGGTCGAGCACGGTGGGCCCGTCACCTGACCGAGATCATCGGCACGGAGCACCCGGGCAAGAGTTTCTCAATCGATGCGACTTTTCCGTCGCAGGGTCTTCGCAGAGCGGCCTCGGCATGGGTACAGTCCTGACACGTTCGGGCGACGAAGCGGAACGAAGCGACAGCAGGACTGCACGCGGACGAGTTCCGCGAACCGTCCCGTTCTCCTTTCCAACGTTGCAGCCCGAGCGCTGACACTGACGTCGGACGCAATGGAGGACTCCATGGAGCACGGTCGTTTCTCTCGTCGCAGCTTCCTGTACGGCTCGGCCGCCCTGGCCGGCTCGGTGGCCCTGGCCGCCTGCACCCCGAGCGGAGGCGGGTCCTCCTCCCAGAACGGAGCGGGCGGCGGCTCCCAGGCCGTCGGCTCGAACGCCACCCCGATCGCCAAGCCCGGCAAGTACCAGCAGGCCCCGATGCTGGACAGCATGGGTCTCCCGCCGGTCGAGGAGCGGCTGCCGGAGAACCCGTACGTCATCCCGCACCTGTGGGCGGGCGACGGCAAGTACGGCGGCAGGCTCAACATGAACACGTTCGGCACCACCGGCGCCGCCAAGGCCGACTCCAACCGGGAGTTCTTCTACGGCCACTCGCCGCTGCGCTACCTCAACGACGGCAAGGACGTGGTGCCCGGCCTGGTCGAGTCGTGGGAGTCCAACGACGACGCCTCGGAGTGGACCTTCACCTTCCGCAAGGGACTGAAGTGGTCCGACGGTGAGGCGTGGTCCACCGCCGACATCATGTTCTGGTGGGAGGACATCGTGGCCGGGCAGTACCTGGCCCAGACCGCCCCGGACGAGGCGCGGTCGGGCAAGGGCACGCTGGCCACGTTCACCGCCGTCGACGACCTGACGCTGAAGATGACCTTCGACGCCCCGGCCCCGCTGACCGCGGACCGGATGGCCATGTGGGTGAACGGCAACATCGGCAAGAACGGGCCGATCTGGATGATGCCGAGCCACTACCTCAAGCAGTTCCACCCCAAGTACGGCAAGGACGTGCCGGACAACTGGGCGGCCGTCGGCGGTCTGATGGAGCAGAAGGCCGACTGGCACCGCAACCCCGACTGCCCGACCATGACCGGCTACATGTGCAAGACGTTCGACAACACCAAGGGCGTCGTGCTGACCCGCAACCCGTACTACTACGTGGTGATGCCCAATGGTGACCAGCTGCCCTACATCGACGAGATCCAGTTCAGCATGGTCAGCGACGCCGAGGCCAACAAGCTCCAGGTGCAGCAGGGCTCGGTCGACATGTGCATGGGCTACTTCAACCAGATCACCCTCAACGACGTGCAGGGCATCCGGGACAGCGCGGAGCGGGCCGGCACCGAGATCGTGTTGTGGGACAGCGGTTCGGGCACCGGGTCGATCTTCTTCTTCAACTACGACTACCCGGACGAGGAGCTGCGTACGCTGATCCGCGAGCCCAAGTTCCGGCAGGCCATCTCGCACGCCTTCAACCGGGAGGCCGTGCAGAAGTCGGTGTACTTCAACACCGGCGAGCCGACCACCGGGACCCTGAGCCCCAAGGCCATCGAGTACTCGGTCAACGACACCGGCAAGGCCGCGTACACCAGCTGGCGCGACTCCTACGTGGCCTACGACCCGGACAAGGCCAAGTCCCTGCTCGACGAGCTGGGTGTCAAGGCCGGCAGCGACGGTGTGCGGACGATGCCCAGCGGCAAGAAGCTGGCGCTGCGCATCGACATCCCGGCCGACGCGTCGGTGGAGCACAAGACCAAGGACAACCAGCTCATCTCCGACCTCAAGGCGATCGGGTTGACGATGACCAGCAACCCCATCGCCCCGCAGGCCTACGACGACGAGTGGAAGACCGGCACGCTGATGGGCCACAGCAACTGGGAGGTCGGCGACGGACCGAACCACCTGGTCTACCCGCAGTGGCTGGTGCCGCTGGAGTACACCCGCTGGGCGCCGCTGGAGGGCCAGTGGTACCAGCAGCTGGGCACCGACACCAACAGCAAGCAGCTGGACGTCGACCCGTGGAAGCGCAACCCGCCCCGGATGAAGCCGGAGCCGGACGGACCGATCCAGAAGCTCTGGGACATCTACGACGCCAGCAAGATCGAGCCGGACGAGATGAAGCGCTACCAGCAGGTCTGGGACATGATCAAGATCCACGTCAGCGACGGTCCGTTCATGATGGGCTCGGTGGCCAACTACCCGCAGGTGGTGGTCAAGAAGACCGACCTGAAGAACGTGCCGGTCAAGGAGAACCTGGCGCAGGGCGGCATGGTCAACCCGTGGATCCACCCGACGCCCGCCGTCTACGACCCCGAGTCCTGGTACTGGGAGAACCCCGACGACCACAAGTAGCCCACAATCCCTCCGAGCTCGACCCCCACTGATCGAAGGGATCGCTGATGCTGCTCTTCATCCTCCGGCGCCTCGGCTACGGCGTGATCACGCTGTTCTTCGTGTCGCTGCTGACGTTCTTCATCATCGAGCTGGCGCCGGGCTCGGCGGTCGACTCGGAGATCTCGCGACTGCGGGCCCAGGGCAACAACGTCTCGACCCAGCAGGTCGAGGCGCTGGAGGAGCAGTACGGCGTCAACGACCCCTGGATCGTCAAGTACGGCAAGTGGGCCAGCGGTCTGGTGCGGGGCGACTTCGGCATGTCGTTCGCCTTCCGGGAGCCGGTCTCGGACCTGATCGGCTCCCGCCTGGCCCTGTCGCTGGCCCTCGGGATCGGGGCCACGTTGATCGCCTGGGCAGTGGCCATACCCATAGGCGTGTTCTCCGCCACGCACCGTTACACCCTGGGTGACAACCTGATCACCGTCATCCAGTTCATCGGCCTGGCCATCCCGGAGTTCCTGCTGGCCCTGGGGGTGATGGTGGTCTCGGTCAACTACCTCGGTCTCGACGTGGGAGGACTGTTCTCCAACGAGTACCGCAACGCTCCCTGGAGCGGGGAGAAATTCGTCGACCTGCTCTCGCACCTGTGGATGCCGGTGCTGGTGCTCTCCGTGGCCAGCACGGCCTGGCTGACCCGGGTGATGAGGGCCAACCTGTTCGACGTGCTCGGCCAGCAGTTCGTGCAGACCGCCCGGGCCAAGGGGGTGGCCGAGCGCAAGGTGATCTGGAAGCACGCGGTGCGCAACGCCCTGCACCCGCTGGTGATGACGCTGGGCGCCACCTTCTCCGGTCTGCTCGGCGGCGAGCTGGTGATCTCGATCATCTTCAACCTGCCCACCCTGGGGCAGGCGCTGTTCGAGACCCTGGTCACCAAGGACACGTACGTGGCCGCCACCATCCTGGTGATCATGGCCGGCCTGCTGATCATCGGGAACCTGATCTCCGACCTGCTGCTCACGTGGGTCGACCCCCGCACCCGGGTCCTGGACTAGGAGGCCTCAGATGTCCACCGATCAGATCACCGGCGCCGGCCTCGACGAGGTCACCACCGCCCCGGACACCGCGGTCGTCGCCGACAGCAAGGTCGGCGAGGTCTCCCAGACCCAGCTGATGATCCGGCGCTTCAAGCAGAGCAAGCTGGCCGTGGTCGCGCTGTTCATCCTGGCTCTGCTCTACCTGACCGCGATCTTCGCTCCGTTCCTGGCCACCAACGACCCGGCCGCGGTCGACCAGGCGTACAAGTACGCCGCGCCCACCTCGCTGACCTGGTCCGGCGGACCGGCGATGTGCACGGTGACGCAGGAGATCGACCCGGTGAACATCACCACCACCTACGTCAAGGACTGCAGCAACCCCATCCCGCTGCAGTTCTTCGGCAAGGGCTTCGAGTACAAGCTGCTCGGCCTGATCCCCACCGAACGGCATCTGCTGGTGGCCCCGCCCGGCGAGGCCAAGCTGCTGCTCTTCGGCGGTGACGGCAACGGCCGCGACATCTACTCCCGCACGCTCTACGGCGGTCGGGTCTCGCTCACCATCGGCGTCCTCGGCGTGGCCATCGCGACCGTCCTGGGCTCCATCATGGGCACCTGGTCGGGCTACGCCGGTGGTCGCACGGACAACCTCATCCAGCGCGTGATCGAGATCATCACCGCGATCCCCACGCTGCCGCTGTGGGCCACCATGGCCGCGGTCCTGCCCCAGGACACCACGGTGACCGAGCGCTTCTTCTTGATGAGCATCATCTTGTCGCTGGTGGCCTGGACCGGCCTGGCCCGTCAGCTCCGCGGCAAGGTGATGGGCTACGCCCGCTCGGACTACGTGGCGGCGGCCAAGTCGGCCGGGGCCAAGGCCCCGCGCATCATCGTCACCCACCTGCTGCCCAACTCCGCGAGCCACATCGTGGCCGTGGCCATGCTGGCCATCCCGGCGGCGATCATCGCCGAGACGACGCTGTCCTTCCTGGGCATCGGGATGACCGAGCCGGCCATCAGCTGGGGCGTGCTACTCAAGGACGCATCCCGGATCGACGTGCTGCAGCAGTACCCGTGGGTGCTGCTCCCCGCCCTGTTCGTGATCGTGGCCATCACCTGCTTCCAGCTGCTGGGTGACGGTGTCCGCGACGCCGTGGACCCGTACAGCTGAGCACCCGAGGGAAGGACGGCGACGACATGACGACAGCAGCGAACGGGTCGGGGGGACGCGACGCGATCCTCGCGGTCACCGACCTCCAGGTGGAGTACAAGACCG
>JBMDXL010000742.1:0-3325 GCA_048594465.1 Microlunatus sp.
TCAGGCCCGGACGGCCGGGGCTGCGGGAGAAGTCGTCGAGTGACGGAATGTTCGAGCCCGTACGGCTGGGGCTGCGGGAGAAGCCGTCGAGTGACGGAATGTTCAAGCCCGTACGGCCGGGGCTGCGGGAGAAGCCGTCGAGTGACGGAATGTTCAAGCCCGTACGGCCGGCTCTGCGGCAGAAGCCGTCGAGTGACGGAATGTTCGAGCTCGCGAGACCTGCGCCGTTACGACCATGCCGTCCCACCCGCGCTGCGTGACTTCTTCACCTGTTGACTTTCTGCTCGGTACATATTTGGCTGAGCACTCAGCTCGGGGAACAGATGGCCGTACAGGTCGGATCGTTCAGTGCTGTGCGGCCTCAGCCGGAAGGACTGAGGGTGAGACGACGGATGATGGCCGCCGCGGTGGCGGCAGGACTGGCCGCCTCGTTGGTGCTGGTCGCGGGCAACCAGGCGGAGGCCGACCCCCCGAAGGGGGCCGGACTGAAGGCGACGCTCGCCGCCGCCCCGGACACCCTCAAGACGCCGTTCGAGACGGCGAACGGATCGGCCTGGACGACGCAGCCCCAGGCCCAGCGGTTTCTGCGTGACCTGGACGCGGCCAGCGAGCGCGTACGGGTGCAGACGGTCGGGCGGTCGCTGCAGAACCGGCCGATCCAGCTGGTGGCGGTCGGGGCCCCGGCCCCAGCCACCCAGGCCGACGCGGCCGGCGGGTCGGTGGCCCTGTTCACCTGCTCGGTGCACGGCGACGAGAACTCCGGGCGGGAGGCCTGTCTGCAGATGGCCCGTGACCTGGCCTTCACCACCGACGCCGCCCTCACCCGGTTCCTGCAGCGGACCACCGTCCTGTTCGTCAACCCCAACCCCGACGGCTGGGTGGCCGACACTCGGGGCAACGCCGAGGGGGTGGACGTCAACCGGGACTACATGGCGCTGACCACCCCGGAGGCGCGGGCGATCGTCAAGGTGATCCGGGACTGGAAGCCGGACGTGCTCAACGACCTGCACGAGTACGGTCCCGGCGAGTTCTACGAGACCGATCTGCTGCACCTGTGGCCCCGCAACCGCAACGTCGACCCGATCGTGCACGACCTGGCCCGGGAGATGAGCGAGACGTATTCCTCGGCGCAGGTCACCAGCCTCGGCTACACCTCCGGCGTGTACGGGCAGCTGGTCAAGGACGGCGAGCCGTTCCGGCAGGTCGCGGGCGACGGACAGGCCCGGATCCTGCGGAACTACGCCGGTCTGGTCAACGTGGCCGGGATGCTGTCGGAGACGGCCAACGCGCCGCTGGACGACGCGGAGGAGGACGACCCGGCACTGGTGAACCGCCGGCGGGTCGAGGTGAACTACGCCAGCGCGGTGGGGTCGGTGCAGATGCTGATCGAGAACCGTGACCTGCTCGCCCGGGAGACCGCAGCCGCCGCGGCCCGGAACACCGAGGCGGGCCGGACCGGAGACGGCGTGATCTACTTCGCCGGCCAGGACGACATGATCCCGACCAGCGCCGCTCAGGTGGAGCCGAAGCCGATGTGCGGCTACCAGCTGACCACGGCCACCTTCGCCGACGTCAAGGACGAGCTCGCGCTGCACGGCGTCACCAGCCGCAACGCCGACGGCGGCCGGTACGTCACCCTGGCGCAGCCGACCCGTGGTCTGATCCCGCTGCTCTTCGACAGCCGGTCGCAGTACAAGATCGCCGACGGGACTCCCGTGGCCTGCTGACAGGCCCCCTGCGGCTCATCCCGGAGGCCGAGGTCACGTGCTCCAGCGGAGCTGGTCGACCTCGGCCTCCGCCACGCCCGGGACCTGACGGGCCGCGTCGGCCCCGGCCTGGGGCGGGTGTCGCGACTCGTCGACGGTGCTGATCAGGACGTCGGGGAGCTCGGCCCGGGGTGGCTGCACCTCGGCCGCCCCGAGCGCGGTCAGCGCAGCCGCCACCGCCGCGGCGTCGGCGTCGGGCTGCAGGGTCACCAGGACACGGGTCGACATGGCGCCATCGTCGACCCTGCTCGGCCCGCGAGGGAAGGGCTCACCTCGACATCGGCCGGAAGTCCCGGGTGCGCCAGACTCGGGGTCGCGTACGGGTCGTGACACCGGGCCAGCGTGTACGCGACCCCCGCCAGCCCGGTGAGCAGGTTCGGGGTGCGCCCGCCGCGGACCCCGCAGACCCAGCCGGGTCCGGCGCGGCCGGCCCGGGTCAGGTGCCGGGCCAGCAGCCGGGCCGACGCCAGGTGCTCCGGCGCCGCACTCGGCCAGGCCTCCGCCCCGGCCAGGTGCAGCTCGACCAGGCCGCTGAGCCCGTGGCACAGGGTGCCGTCGAACGGGCCGTCGCCGCGCGGCCGACCATCCGTCTGCACCGTCGCGACCGCGCGCGCGTACGTCCGCTGGGCGCCGTCCGAGACCCCGACCTGGGCCCGGTAGGCGGCCGCGAGGCCCACCCCGGGGGCCCCGTGGCACCAGGCCAGCCCCGGCGCGTCGTCGGCCCGGAGAACGGGCCAGCCGCCGGCGTCGGCCCGGAAGAGGCCGTCCGCCCAGCGCAGCGTCCGCGCGATCAGCTCGTCCAGCGGCACCGGCGTCTCCAGACCGGCGGCCCGGGCGGCGGCCAGCGCCACGGTGATCCCCGAGCCGCCGTGGGCCAACCCGATCACCGGTCGCTCGGTACCGGCCATCGGCCAGCTCACCGGCCCGTCCGGGGAGGAACCGGTGCTCGCGTACGGCAGCAGCCGCTCGAGCAGCCCGGTCGCGGCCCGCCGGCGTACGGGGTCGGACCCGGGCGGCAGCGCGGCGGCCAGCACCGTCGTCAGGTGCCCGGCCCAGCCGTCCAGCAGGTCCGGGTAGTCGGGGCAGAGGTGCGGGTCCTCGGCCAGGGCCCGGACGGCCCGGCCGGCGAGCTCCGCGGCCGCCGCACCGAGCGGGGCGTCGTCGCTCCAGCCGGCCACCAGCGACCCGGCCCGGGCGATGCCCAGCCAGCCCTCCGACCAGCCCAGACCACCGGGGGCCGGACGGGCGCCGAGCGCGTGCTGCACGGTCGAGCGGGCCACCCGGCGCGCCAGCTCGGCCCAGGCGGCCTGTCCGGCGGGCAGTCGGGCGGCGGCCGCCAGCGCCACGGCGATCCCGGCCCGCCCGGTGTGCAGGGCGTCACCGAGCCGACCGTGGGTCAGCACCACGCGCTCGGCCGTGGAGCGGTCCGGGTCGACGTCGTCGCCCGACCAGCCGGGCGTGCCGTCCGGTCCGGGGGTGGCGAGCGACACCAACCGTCCGGCCAGGTGCCGGGCGGCGGCGGCGTACTCGGTGTCGGTGCCGACGGGCGCCGCCGCGAC
>JBMDXL010000743.1:0-3217 GCA_048594465.1 Microlunatus sp.
AGCGCCCGGGAACGAGAAGCTCTCGATCCGCGGGCCTGCGCCGACAGAGTCGGCCGGACGCAGCTGCACCCTCCGCCCCGCGGTGCACCCCCGGCTACGGGTGCACCGACGAGGAGAGGGCGCGGGACCGCGGACGGGTCAGCGCAGGTCGGCGTCCGAGACCACCTGACCGGACGGCTGCCCGGCGACGTCGGGCTCCACCGCGACGGGCTCGTCGTGGCCCGGTCCGGCCGCCTCCGTCTTGCGCAGGGTGAGGGCCAGGCCGACGGCCACCGCCCCGATCACCGCGGCGACGCCGAAGGCCAGGTGCAGACCGGTCACCTCGGCGGCCAGACCGTCGGCCCCGGCCGAGCCGGCGGCCTGGGCCCGCAGGGTCACCACGGTGACCAGCAGGGCGACACCGGCGGCACCGGCGACCTGCTGCAAGGTCGAGAGGATGGCGCTGCCGTGCGAGTAGAGGCTCGGCGGCAGCGGGTTGAGCGCCGTGGTGAAGGCGGGGGTGAACAGGAACGCCAGTCCGATCGACAGGGTCAGGTGGATGGCCAGCAGCAGCGGGATCGGGGTGGCCGGACCGACCTGGGTCAGGGCCAGCATGGTCAGCACCAGCAGTGCCGCCCCGGAGGCCGACAGCCAGCGCGGTCCGTGCTTGTCGAACAGGCGACCCACGAGCGGACCGAGCAGACCCATCAGCAGCCCGCCCGGCAGCAGCAGCATGCCGGTCTGCAGCGTGTTCAAACCGCGGACGTTCTGGAAGTAGATGGGGAGCAGGATGATCGCCCCGAACAGCGCCACCGCCGCGATGCAGAGCAGGGCGACACCCCGGCGGAACATGACGAAGCCGAACGCGCGCAGGTCCAGCAGCGGCCCCTTGCCGGCCACGAGCGCCCGCTGCCGGAGGACGAACAGCACCAGGCAGACCACACCGACGACCAGCGACAGCGGAGCGACCCAGGCGGCCGAGCCGCCGGACTCACCCAGCTGGCTGAGACCGAAGACGATGCCGCCGAAGCCCGGCACCGAGAGCAGCACCGAGACGATGTCGAGCGGCTGGTCGCCGTCGGCGTTGACGTTCACCAGACCCTTCAACCCGTACGCCAGGGCGGCCAGGGCGATCGGCAGCACCAGCAGGAACATGAACCGCCAGGGTAGGAACTGCAGGATCAGTCCGGACAGGGTCGGGCCGATGGCGGGCGCCACCGAGATGGCGATGCTCACGTTGCCCATCACCACGCCCCGGCGCTGGACCGGGACCAGGGTGAGGATCGTGGTCATCAGCAGCGGCAGCATGATCGCCGTGCCCGACGCCTGGATGATGCGGCCGAGCAGGAGCACCCAGAAGCCGGGGGCCAGCCCGGCGAGCAGGGTACCGGCGCTGAACAGACCGAGCGCGGCGGCGTAGATCGTCCGGGTGGAGAAGCGCTGCAGCAGGAAACCGGTGGTCGGGATGACCACGGCCATGGTCAGCATGAAGGCGGTGGTGAGCCACTGCACGGTGCCGGCGGTGAGGTCGAGATCGACCATCAGGACCGGCAGCGCCACCCCCATGATGGTCTCGTTGAGGATGACCACGAAGGTGGCGATCAACAGCGTGGCGATGACCTTGCGATCCCGGCTGCGCAGCGGGGCGTCAGCGACGTCGGCGGTCGTCATGGTGGTGCTCCTGTGTGGTGGTGTCTGTCGGCGCGGACCGCTCCGCGCGCGGTGGTGGATCTCGTCGGCTGTGACCGTGCGCCCGGGACGAACTCATCGCCCCGGGTAGCCTGGAACGCCTTCCCGGGGCCCGACGGTGGCTCCGGGTCGACCGGACCGGAGCAGTCGCACCCCACACGATGGCAGAGACATGACCGAACAGCACCCCGTTTCCTCGTCCGGGCCGCAGCACGGCCCGCCGCCGGAACAGCCGACCTACGGGCCAACTCACCCGGGGCCCGACGCATTCCCCGGACCCGGGACCCCTGCGTCCGGGCCGCCGCTGCCCCCCGGCGTCCAGGCCTGGGGTCCGCTGGGTCCACCGGTGTGGAAGGACCCGCTGCCGCCCGCCGGCACCGAGTACCACCGGTTCCTGCGCACGCCCCGGAACGCCTGGTGGAAGGGGGTGGTGGCCATCGTCGGCTTCGTCCTCGGCTACCTGCTCATCAACACCGTCGTCGGCTTCCTGGCGATCGGCTTCGACATCCTGACCGGGCGCTCGACCTGGGAGTCCATCAGCTCGGGCACGGTGGAGTTCACCCCCGCGGTCTTCCTGGCCACCAACGTCGGCAACGCGTTGTCCATCCCGCTGGCCATGCTGCTGCAGTGGTGGATCTGGGGGCAGCCGAAGCGCTGGCTGCACTCGGTCGCCGGACGGTTCCGCTGGCGATTGCTCGGGCGCAGCGCCGCGGTCGTGGTGCCGCTGTGGGTCCTCTACATGGGGATCTCGGCGGTCGCCTTCCCGCAGACGTCGGGCATCACCGGGCCGGGGAACTTCACCGGCGAGAGCGTCGCCCTGCTGGTGATCATGCTGCTGACCACCCCGCTCCAGGCGGCCGGTGAGGAGTACGGCGCCCGCGGTCTGATCATGCGCTCGGCGGGCAGCTGGGTCGCCTCCCCGGTCCCCGGGCTGATCATCGCCACCATCGTGCCGTCGCTGGTGTTCATGGCCGCGCACGGCGCGGGCGACCCGTGGCTGAACGTCTACTACTTCGCGTTCGGGGCGGCCATGTCGCTGCTGGTCTGGCGGACCGGCGGCCTGGAGGCCGCCGTGGTGGTGCACGCGGTCAACAACATGATGGCGTTCGGCATCGTCATCCTGGCCGGCCAGGAGATCAACCTGGACCGCAGCGCCGGCACCGGCGGCCCGTTCATGCTGGTGCCGATGGCGGTGCTGGTGATCGTCACCGTGGTGCTGTCACTGCTGGCCAGGCGCTGGCAGGTCCAGCGGACCTCTCAGACCACCGGGGCGGAGTCCGCACCGCTGACCGCCGGCGACCCGGCCGCCGTGGTGCCCGGGACCGAGGGCAACCGGACCCGCTGACCGGGGGCGGGTCACCCCGTCCGCGACGGACTCCTCACTCGTCGGCGACGGGTGGGACCGCCGCGTCCTGGGCGCCGACCTGACCGTCGTGGTGCTTGCCCTCCAAGCGGATCACGTGCAGCACGGCGTTGATCAGGGCCAGGTGGGTGAAGGCCTGCGGGAAGTTGCCCAGGTGCTGACCGGTGTGGACGTCGATCTCCTCGC
>JBMDXL010000744.1:0-3558 GCA_048594465.1 Microlunatus sp.
AGGTCACCGAGCACGGCGCTGGCCGTCGGCGAGCCGCCGGCACCGGGGCCGTAGAACATCAGCCGGCCGGCCGAGCGGGACTCCACGAAGACGGCGTTGTACGCCCCGCCGACCGAGGCCAGCGGGTGGCTGCGCGGGATCATCGCCGGGTGCACGCGCACCGCGACCGACTCCTCGGCACCGCCGTCGTCGGGGAGCCCCGAGGGGCCGGCCGGCGGTGGGTCACCGGCCCCGGGGCCGGCGGCTCGCCGACGGCCAGCGCCGTGCTCGGTGACCTGGTCACGGTGGCCCGCAACCGGGTGCGCGGGGCCGCCGGGCCGGGGGAGTCGAGCTACGCCGCCCGCCCGGTCAGCCCCATCGACGACGTGGTCACCCGCTACCACATCTCCTTGGAGGTGGCCGACGTGACCGGCGTGCTGGCCAGCATCGCCGCCTGCTTCGCCGAGCACGGGGTGTCCATCCAGACCGTGCGTCAGGCGGGCCGTGGGTCCGACGCCCAGCTGGTGCTCGTCACCCACCGGGCTGCGGACGCGGCGCTGTCGGCGACCGTACGAGCACTGCGGACCCTGCCAGCGGTCCGTGAGGTGGCCAGTGTGATGCGAGTGGAAGGTGACGTATGAGTGTCGTGCAGGGGCAGACCCGGGACCAGGGTCAGGTCCGGCAGCAGGGTCAGGCACGACAGGGGGTGATCGACCGCTACCGGTCCTGGCTGCCGGTGACCGAGACCACGCCGGTGATCACCCTGGGTGAGGGCACCACCCCGCTGGTGCCGGCCCAGGTGCTGTCGGAGCGGCTCGGCTGCGAGGTCTGGCTCAAGGTCGAGGGCGCCAACCCCACCGGCTCCTTCAAGGACCGGGGGATGACGGTGGCCGTCAGCGTCTCCGCCGGCGAAGGGGCCGAGGCCGTCGTCTGCGCGTCCACCGGCAACACGTCGGCGTCGGCGGCCGCGGACGCCTCCCGGGGCGGGCTGCAGCCGATCGTGCTGCTCCCGGCCGGTCGGATCGCGGCCGGCAAGCTGGCCCAGGCGATCGTGCACGGTGCCCAGGTGGTGCAGGTCGAGGGCAACTTCGACGACTGCCTGCGGCTGGCCCGCTCGCTGGCCGACAGCTACCCGGTGGCCCTGGTCAACTCGGTCAACCCGGTCCGCATCGAGGGCCAGAAGACGGCGGCCTTCGAGGTGGTCGACGACCTCGGCGACGCCCCCGACCTGCACGTGCTGCCGGTCGGCAACGGCGGCAACATCTCGGCCTACTGGCGGGGCTACGTCCAGTACGCCGAGGCCGGTATCGCCAGTCGTCGGCCGCGGATGTGGGCCTTCCAGGCGGCCGGCGCGGCTCCGCTGGTGCTCGGTCACCCGGTGTCCGACCCGGAGACGGTGGCCACCGCCATCCGCATCGGCGACCCGGCCTCGACCACCCTCGCGGTGGCGGCCAAGGAGGAGTCGGGCGGGCGCTTCGGCGCGGTGACCGACGACGAGATCCTCGCTGCACAACGGTTTCTGGCTGCCCGGGAGGGTGTCTTCGTCGAGCCGGCGTCGGCCGCCGGGGTGGCCGGGCTGCTCGGTCTCGCCGAGCGCGGCGAGATCGATCCGGGCCAGCGCATCGTGGTCACCGTCACCGGCCACGGTCTCAAGGACATCGACACCGCGTTGTCCGGCCGGACCGTCCAGGCCGAGGTGGTGGCCGCCGAGCTGGTCAAGGTCGCCCAGGCCTGCGGCCTCACCGGATGAGCGCTGCGGGGCCCGTGGCCGGGACGGCGCGTCCGACGCTGCCGGTGGGGCGGGAGGTGGTGGTCGAGGTCCCCGCGACCAGCGCCAACCTCGGTCCGGGCTTCGACTGCTTCGGGCTGGCCCTGGACTGGCGCGAGCGCGTCACGCTCCGGACCGAGCCGTCGGGCTTCCACCTCGCGGTGAGCGGCGAGGGTGCCGACCAGGTCCCCCGGGACGAGACGCACCTGATCATCCGCTCCGCGCTGCTGGGGCTCGCCGACCTCGGCGTCTCGGCCACCGGGCTGCGGCTGGAGTGCCACAACACCATCCCGCACGGTCGGGGTCTGGGGTCGTCCTCGGCGGCCATCGTCGCCGGGCTGCTGGCGGCCCGCGCCCTCGCCGGGCGCGAGCCGGACCCGGCGTGGACGCTGCGGCACGCCACCGCGATCGAGGGGCACCCCGACAACGTCGCGGCCGCGGTCCACGGCGGGTTCGTGCTCGCGTACGAGGGTCGCGAGGGGGTTGCCGTGGTCGAGGGGCGGGTGGCGCCCGAGCTGGCCGTGGCCGCCTTCACCCCCGCGCAGGCGGTGGCCACCAAGGCGGCGCGCGCGCTGCTGCCGGCCCGCGTCCCGCACGTCGACGCCGCGGCCAACAGCGCCCGCGCGGCGCTGCTGGTGGAGGCGATCGCCGGACGCACCGATCTGCTGTGGGAGGCGACCCGGGACTGGCTGCACCAGGAGTACCGCCGATCGGCGATGCCCGGGTCGGCCGAGCTGATGACCCAGCTGCGCGCCGCCGGGCTGGCGGCCGTCATCAGCGGCGCCGGTCCCACCGTGCTGGTGCTGGGTGACGAGACCGGGCTGGCCGAGGCCGAGGCCGCCGGCTGGGTCCCTGCCGCTCGGGGCTTCGCCGTTCGGCGTGGGCGGGTCGGACCGGGGGCGCGGGTCACGGCCACCCGGCCGGAATAGCGGGGCGTGCGTCGCCGTTGCACGACGTGAGGCTCGCGCGGAGAGCGTCGTGTCCCATCGCTTCACGATGGTGCTAGCCTTTCTGCAGCCGAACGGTGAACCGCGTCGGATTTTCCCCTGACGAGCCGTGTACCGTTCCGGCCAAAGCGCCGACAGGTCCGGCGCGACGGATCAGCTTCATCCCCGTCGACACTCCGACATCACCGAATCCTGCGGTGGGACCGGATGGACCTGGCAAGACACTGTGCCGTACGCGAGCGAACCGACCGCAGCGGCGCGACGTGAATCTGGACTGGGCGTCGATCGCCCACTCCGAAAGGACATTCGTGACAGACATCGCCGAAGCGCAGACCGCCCCGACCGAAGAGTCGGGTGACCGTCGTCGGCGCAAGGGCGCCGGCCTCGACGGCATGGTGCTGCCGGAGCTGAAGCAGCTCGCTTCCTCCTTGGGCGTCAAAGCCGGCGGCCTCCGCAAGGGTCAGCTGATCGACGCCATCCGCTCCGCACAGTCGGGTGGCGGCGGCAGTGCCGGTGGCGGCGCTGACGACGGCGGCGGGAACGGGTCGCGGCAGCGTCGCGCCTCCCGGGAGAGCCAGCCCACGCTGGAGACCACGCCGGAGGCGGCCCCCCGCGCGGAGAGCACGCGCACGGAGAGCGCCCGGACCGAGAACACCCGGACCGGGGACACCCGCACCGACGACCGGCGGGACGAGGGCTCCCGGTCGGAGCCCCGCGGGGACCAGTCGGCCGACGTGATCGACCAGCGCCTCGAGCGGGAGCAGGCGGAGCGCTCGGCCCGCACCGAGCACCCGCGGGTCGAGCGTGAGCCGCGGGGCGAGAACGACCGGCAGGACGGTCGCCAGGGCGGTGACGGCCGGGAGC
>JBMDXL010000745.1:0-3845 GCA_048594465.1 Microlunatus sp.
GGAGGTGGAGATCATCTCGATGTTGACCTCGGCGGCGGCCAGGGCGGAGAAGAACTTCGCGGTCACCCCGGGGTGCGAGCGCATGCCCACCCCGACCACGGAGACCTTGCCGATCTGGTCGTCGTAGAGGATGTCGGCGAACCCGACGCTCTCCTGCAGCGCCTGCAGGGTGGCGATGGCCAGGGTGCCGTCGGACTTCGGCAGGGTGAAGGAGATGTCGGTCCGCCCGGTCTCCACCGCCGACACGTTCTGCACGATCATGTCGATGTTGATCTCGGTGGAGGCCACCGCCTCGAAGATGCGGGCCGCCTCTCCCACCTGGTCGGGCACCCCGACGATGGTGATCTTGGCCTCGCCGCGATCGTGCGCGACTCCCGAGATGATCGCCTGCTCCATCTGGCTTCCTTCCTCCAGCTCCTCGACCCAGGTGCCGTCCTTGTCCGAGAAGGACGACCGCACGTGCACCTTGACGTTCTCGCGCCGCGCGTACTCCACACACCGCAGGTGCAGGATCTTCGCCCCGCACGCGGCCATCTCCAGCATCTCCTCGTACGAGATCCGCGGGATCCGTCGCGCGCTCGGCACGATCCGCGGGTCGGCGGTGAACACGCCGTCGACGTCGGTGTAGATCTCGCAGTGGTCGGCGCCCAGCGAGGCGGCCAGCGCCACCGCCGTCGTGTCGGAGGCACCCCGCCCCAGCGTGGTCACGTCCTTGGTGTCCTGGGCGACGCCCTGGAAGCCGGCCACGATCACGATGTCGCCGAGATCCAGCGCCGAGGTGATCCGGCCCGGGGTGATGTCGATGATCCGCGCGTTGCCGTGGGTGCCGGTGGTGATGATGCCGGCCTGCGAGCCGGTCAGCGACCGGGCGTGCATCCCCTGGTCCGCGATGGCCATGGCCAGCAGCGCCGCGCTCATCCGCTCGCCGGCGGTCAGCAGCATGTCCAGCTCACGGGGCGGCGGCACCGGGGACACCTCGAGCGCCAGGTCCATCAGGTTGTCGGTGGTGTCGCCCATGGCGGAGATGACGACGACCACGTCGTTCCCCTGCTGCTTCGTCGCGACGATCCGCTTCGCCACCCGCTTGATGCTCTCCGCATCCGCGACCGAAGAACCGCCGTACTTCTGGACTACGCGGCCCACGCCACCCTCCTCGTTCGCTCCGGCAGCTCGTTGCCGGGAAAGCCCCGGCAACTCTATGCCCTGCGCGCACCCGCACTCAGGTCCTGCGGCCGGTCGAGACACCACGGGAGGGATTGCCGCCCGCGACCCCGTACGAGCCAGGATCTCGCGTCCGGCGCCGGGCCGGGCCGACCGCCCGCCGGTCACGACGCCACCCCGGCACCTCGGCCTGGCTACCCTCGGTGGGTGACCAGCTCCCTCCCCGCCCCGGTCAGCCGTCGCCTGTTCCTCGCCGGCTCGGTGTCGGCGGCCCTGCTCGCCGTGGCGGCGTGCAGCGACGACGAGCCCGCGCCCGCACCCAGCCCGACCCCGAGCTTCCCGGTCACCGTCGAGCACATGTACGGGTCGACCACCATCACCGCGGAGCCGAAGCGCATCGTCGTCATCGGCACCACCGAGCAGGACGTCCTGCTGGCCCTCGGGGTGGCCCCGATCGCCACCACCCAGTGGGTGGGCGACGAGCCGTACGCCGTCTTCCCCTGGGCCGTCGACAAGCTGGGCGACGCGAAGCCGACCGTGCTGGACTCCGCCGAGGGCCTGTCGCTGGACACCGTCACCAAGCTCAAGCCCGATCTGATCATCGGCACCAACGCGGGCCTGGACAAGGCGACCTACACCGCGCTGACCAAGATCGCTCCCACCATCGCCAACAGCGGCGTCTACGGCAGCGAGTTCTACGAGCCCTGGCCCACCCAGACGGTGCTGGTCGGCAAGGCCATCGGCCGGGAGGCCCAGGCGCAGAAGCTGGTCGACGACCTCACCCAGCGGTTCGCCGAGATCGCGGTGGCCCATCCCAAGTGGGCCGGCGCGGCCGCCGGGTTCGTCCAGGCGCCCTACGACGACGGCAGCGTGATCGCCTGGCCCAACGGTCTCGGCACCAACTTCCTCACCGACCTCGGGTTCACCATCCCGGCGTCGTTCGACCGGTTCGTGGACGACAGGGTGGCGCAGGCCCAGATCCCGGCCAAGGACACCGGGGTGCTGAACGAGGCCGAGGTGCTGGTCTGGAGCACCGACGTCGAGGGCGACGGAGCCGACATCCAGGCCGACAAGGTGCTCGGGAAGATCACGGCGGTGAGGGACGGGCGCTCGGTCTACACCGGTGACCTGCTCGCCTCGGCCATCTACTTCAGCACGATCCTCAGCCTGCCGTTCGTGCTCGACCGTCTCGTCCCGGAGCTGGAGAAGGTCTTCCCCGGGTCCTGACCACTCGCGACTTAGGTTAGGCTCACCTCATGTCCTTCGAGTTGAGCTTCGACCGCCGGATGCTGCTGACCGGGTCGCTGTCCGCCGCCCTCCTCGCCGGGCTGTCCGCCTGCAGCGCGTCGGCCGCTCCGGCCGCGGACAGCGATCTCGGCGCCCCGGCGACCGAGGTCTTCCCGGTCACCGTGACCCACGCGTACGGTGACACGGTCGTGCCGGCCGAGCCGCGACGCGTCGTCGTCGTCGGGGTCACCGAGCAGGACATCGTGCTGGCCCTGGGCGTCACGCCCGTGGCCACCACCGAGTGGTACGGCGACCAGCCGTACGCCGTCTGGCCGTGGGCGGTGGACGAGCTCGGCGACGCGAAGCCCGAGGTCCTCTCCACCAGCGATGGGATCCAGTTCGAGCGGATCGCCGCCCTCGCCCCGGATCTGATCGTGGGCACCAACGCCGGGCTCGCCCGGGAGGACTACGAGGCCCTGAGCAAGATCGCGCCGACGATCGCCCACAGCGGGAAGCACGCGTCCGCCTACTTCGAGCCGTGGCCCGAGCAGACCGCGCTCGTCGGCACCGCCCTGGGCAAGAAGACCGAGGCGCAGCAGCTGATCGCGGACGTGAAGAAGCGTTTCGCCGACGCCGCCGCGGCCCACCCCCAGTTCGCCGGGGTGCCGGCGATCTTCCTGCAGGCTCCCTACTACGAGGGCAGCGCGATCGCCTACCAGGACGGGTTGAGCACGGAGTTCCTGACCGATCTCGGCTTCGTGGTGCCGGCCGAGCTCGCCGCGTACGCCAAGGACGGGGCGCAGGCCTACATCCCGGTCGAGAAGCTCGACGTGCTGGACGCCGGCCGGGTGCTCATCTGGGCCACCGAGGACGACGGGGCCGAGGCGGAGCTGGCTGAGAACACGCTGTTCGGCGAGCTCGACGCCGTCAAGGGCGGTCGGTCGCTCTACACCGGCGGAGTGCTGGCCGGGGCGGTCTACTTCAGCACCGTCCTCAGCCTGCCGTTCGTGCTGGACACCCTGGTGCCGCAGCTGGCCGAGGTGCTCCCGGCCTGAGGGGGGACGACCCTCCGGGTGGAATACTGGCGCGGTGACTGACCTCCCACCGCAGCGGATCGGCGACGCGGAGCGCGACCGCGCGGCCGACTACCTGCGTGAGCACATGAGCGTCGGACGCCTGACCCAGGACGAGTTCGACGAGCGGGTCACCGCTGCCCTGTCGGCGCGGACGGCCGCGGACCTGGAGCCCTTGTTCAACGACCTGCCCGCGCCCCGACCCGGCCAGGACGTGGCGGTGCCCGGGAGCACCCCGTGGCCCGCCTACCAGCCACCGGGAACGCCGGCGGCAGCGCCGGTGACGCTCGCCCCGATGCCCGACAACAAGCTGGCCAACGCCCTGGCCGCTGCCTCGGGCATCGCCTGGGTGCTGTTCATCCTGAACTGGGCCATCGGCCCGGG
>JBMDXL010000746.1:0-3061 GCA_048594465.1 Microlunatus sp.
GGCACCGACATCATCCTCGGCGGCAACCCCGAGTTCCTGGCCGACAAGGTCCTCCGCGACCAGGGCATCGACCCGGTCGACCACTCCGAGGAGTACGAGAAGCAGTACCCGGAGATCCTCGCCGCGATCGAGGAGGAGACCGCGAGCGAGCACGAGGAGGTCGTCGAGGCGGGCGGGCTCTACGTCGTGGGGTCCGAGCGGCACGAGTCGCGCCGGATCGACAACCAGCTGCGCGGTCGTTCCGGCCGTCAGGGTGACCCGGGGGAGAGCCGGTTCTACCTGTCGCTGGGTGACGACCTGATGCGGCTGTTCAAGTCCGACATCGTGGAGTGGGTCCTGCCGGCGCTCAAGGTGCCCGACGACCAGCCGATCGAGAACAAGCGCGTGTCGTCCTCGATCGCCAGCGCCCAGGGCCAGGTCGAGGCGCAGAACTTCGAGATCCGCAAGAACATCCTCAAGTACGACGACGTGATGAACCGCCAGCGGCACGCCATCTACGGCGACCGGCGCAAGGTGCTGGAGGGCGCCGACGTCGAGCAGCAGCTGCGGAACACCGTCGACACCGTCGTCCGGCAGTACGTCCGGGTGGCCACCGAGGGCTTCGCCGAGGACTGGGACCTCGAGCAGCTCTGGACCCAGATGAAGACCCTCTACCCGGTCAGCCTGTCGCTGTCGGACTACACCGAGCGGGACGACCTCGAGCGCGACGAGCTCGAGGAGGCCTTCGTCGCCGACGCCGAGGCGGCGTACGACAAGCGTGAGGAGCAGCTGGGCCCGGAGGTGATGCGCGAGCTCGAGCGTCGGGTGCTGCTCACCGTGCTGGACCGCAAGTGGCGCGAGCACCTGTACGAGATGGACTACCTCCGCGAGGGCATCGGTCTGCGGGCCATGGCGCAGCGCGATCCGCTGGTCGAGTACCAGCGCGAGGGCGGGCACATGTTCAACCAGATGATGGAGGCCTTCATGGAGGAGGTGGTGGGCTTCGTCTTCCACCTCGACGTGCAGGTCCAGCAGGCCGGTCCGCAGGTGGGCGTGGTCACCGACGGCAGCGGTCGTCCGACGCGGATCACCGCTGCGCCGCTGGTGGAGAGCGGCCCCGACCCCGACGGCCCCGGGGTCGAGGTGCACACCGTCGGCGACGAGGATGCGGTGGAGATCGAGGAGCCGGCCGAGCCCGAGCCCGAGACCCCCTTCACCCGGCCCAAGATCACCGCCAAAGGTCTCAACGGCAGCCGCCCGAAGCGGGCCGTGTCGTACTCCGCGCCCGGTGAGGACGGCTCGGTGGCCACCACCACGGCCGAGGTGACCGACGAGTACGCCGGGGTCGGGCGCAACGCCCCCTGCCCGTGCGGCTCGGGCAAGAAGTTCAAGATGTGCCACGGGCGCGGGGGAGCGAGCTGAGAGAGGGTTCCTGACGGATGGCGGGATTCGTCTGGAAGCGGGTGCACACGCTCGCGACGGTCGGTGTCGCGGTGGTGCTCACCGGGGTCGGCTCGGTGGTCGCGATCGTCGGCGGCGGAGACGAGCCGGTCGCCGGCGGGGCGGCGACGACCACAGCCCCGTCCGCTGCGGCTCCGTCCAGCTCCGTCCCGGTGCCGAGCGCGTCACCGACCCCGTCGAGGGACCCCCTGGACCCGCTGACCGGGAAGAGGCCGTCCGACGCCGGCGTGCTGGCGGTCAAGGTGGAGAACATCGCCGCCGCCCGCCCGCAGGTCGGTCTGGGCTCGGCCGACATCGTGTTCGTCCAGGAGGTCGAGGGCTCCCTCACCCGACTGGTCGCGGTCTACCACAGCCGCTTCCCGTCCCGGGTGGGTCCGGTCCGCAGCGCCCGCACCACCGACGTCGAGCTGCTGCCCCTGTTCGGCAAGCCCGGTCTGGTCTACTCCGGCGCGAACCGCAAGGTGCAGCGCACCATCGACAGGTCCTCGATCGTCGCCCTGGCTCGGTCGGACCGGGACCGCTCCCGGGTGGCGCCGCACAACGTGTTCGTGGACCTGCGCGCCGTGGCGCGCAAGGCCGACCTCGCGCCGGCCCGGACGATCGGGTGGACGTTCGCCGCCGCCGACGCCCGCTGGCGCGCCGCCCCCACGACCGCCGAGGTCGCGGGCCGGGTGGGCGGGGACCGGTTCACCTTCGTCCGGTCCGACGGCCGCTACGTCGTCCGCTGGAACGGGCAGGCGTACGCCGACGGCGACTCCGGCACCCGAGCCACCGCCGACAACGTCGTGATGATGTCGGTGCGCAACGCACCCGACGGCAACGCCGACGTCAACGGGGCACGCTCGGTGAAGTCCGACACGACCGGTCGCGGCGCGGTCGTGATCTACCGCGACGGACGTCGGCTGACCGGCACCTGGAAGCGGTCCCGCCCCTCCGCACCGCTGCGCTTCGTCGACGCCGACGGTCGCGACATCCCGCTCGCGCCGGGTCGGACCTGGGTCCTGCTCCGCGGTTGAGCGCGTCGCGGGCCGTGCTGCACGGCGGCCGCACGGTCGTCACGGCTGGAGCTGGAGGGCGGTGCACCGCCAGCGCTGGGAGATGCGGCACAGCTGGAAGGCCCAGGCGTACGAGTGACGGCCGCGGCTCAGGTGCACCGCGACCTCCAGCACCCGCGGGTGGCTGAACTGCGCCCGCAGGGAGAGCATCCGGCCGGGCGGCAGCGGTGGGGCGGCCGGCGTCCGTCCCCGGGCCCGACGCTGCAGCCGGACCCGACGACTCACCTCGGCGAGCACCCACTCGTCCAGCCAGTGGCCCAACGGTTCCAGCGACCGGCGGCCGTCCAGGGCCTCGGTGAGCAGCTGGGCGAACCAGGGCGCCCAGGTGCGGGCCTGCTCGTCCAGCTCGCGGGCCCGCGCCGGATCCACGCCGGACGGCACCGTGTCCACGGTGACCTTCCGGCTCGAGGCGGGCACCGGGGGCCCGCTGATCCGCACGGACTCCTCCACGAAGCGCAGCGCCGGCTGGTCGGGGGGCACCGAGTCGAGCGGCAGCGGGAGGACCCAGGTCACGGCGGGTGGCCGGGTGTCGACGGCGGGGCGCAGCACGAGGTGGGCGGGCATCC
>JBMDXL010000747.1:0-10105 GCA_048594465.1 Microlunatus sp.
GTCCGAGCTCCAGCCGGGCGATCTCGTCTTCTACTACGGGTCCAGCCCCAGCCACGTCGGCCTCTACGCCGGCAACGGGCAGATCATCCACGCCCCGCGCCCCGGCAAGAGCGTCGAGTACGCCTCGCTCGACTCGATGCCGTTCTCCGGCGCGCGTCGACCGGGCTGAGCGTCTCCGCCCCCGGAGGAATCACGAGGCCGGTCCACCGGCTGACCGCGATCCTCCTGCTCATCGGTCTGCTGACCGGCTGCTCCGTGCTCGCCCCGACGGCGGCCGCACCCTCCACTCCTGCCTCTGAGGCCGCCGGGTCGCCCGCGGCGGAGTCTGACGGAGGCCGAGCGGAGCGGGCCCAACGACTCCTCGACGACTTCGTGAGTGCCGCCCGCCACGGGGACGACACCTCGGCGCTGATCTCCGACCGTGATCCGGGATTCCCGGCCCGTGCCGCCGTCTGGGCCGCCAATCTCCGTCGGATCGACTGGGCAGCGATGAGCTGGTCGGTGACCACGCGGACGACCGAGCTCGACCCCACCCGCCGGACCGAGCTGGGCGGGGACGCCTGGGTCCAGGCGGTGGACATCGGCTGGACCCTTCCCGGCCAGACCCGGGCGGCCAGGGACGAGGTCTGGCTGACCTTCGTCGACGATCCCGGGGACGGCGGCACCACGCCGGCTCCGACCACCCGGATCGCCGGCGACGGTGACGGCCCCCGCACCGGCGGGCCGACCCCCCTGTGGTGGCAACAGCCCGTGACCGCGCAGCGCAGCCGTTCGACGCTGCTCCTCGCCGCCCGCCCGGAACGGACCTGGCTCGCGCAGGCGGCGGCCGCGCGGCAGGCCGTACGCGAGCGGATCGGTCCCGCCGACCGCGACCCGGACGCGGACCTGGTGGTGGAGCTGCCGCAGAGCCGGGCGGTCTTCGAACGGGCCCTCGGGGTGCCGGAGCGGTCGTACGCGGGAGTGGCCGCCGCCGCCTGGCCGATGGGTCCCGACACTGCCTCGGCCCCCGTCCACGTGGTCGTCAACCCTGAGCTGACCGAGCAGCTGAGCGACCTGGGTCGTGAGGTGCTGCTGGTCCACGAGGCCGTGCACGCCGCCACCCGCTCGCCCGGGTCGTCCGTCCCCAGCTGGTTGGTGGAGGGCTACGCCGACCAGATCGCCTACCGTGCCCACCCCGCCGGTGCCGCTCCCGCGCGGGAGGCGGTCCGTCAGCTCGTCCGGGAGAAGGGGGCGCCGACCGCGTGGCCGGGGGAGAAGGACTTCTCGCCCGACGCCGCCGATCTGGATCTCGCCTACGACCTGGCCTGGACGGCGGCGCGCTCCATCGCCACGACGTACGGGGACGACGCTCTGAACCGCTTCTACGCCGCCCTCGACCGCGGGGCGACGCTGGACCAGGCCGCCGCGCGGATCGGCACGACGCCCCGGCGGCTCCGGCAGCAGTGGCGGGCCGATCTCGAGGACCTGGCGGGTCGATGACGACGCTGGTGGTGACCAACGACTTCCCACCCCGGATCGGCGGCATCGAGTCGTTCGTCGCGCAGGCCTGCCGCTTCCTGGACGACGACGTCGCGGTCCTGACCTCGACGGCCCCGGGATCGACGCCGGGGGACGCCGCCGCCCCGTACCCGATCGAGCGGCTGCCCGGACCCCTGCTCCCCACCTCGTCGGTCGGGGCCGCGGCGGCGGATCTGCTGCGGCGCAGCGGCGCGGACCGGGTGCTGTTCGGCGCCGCCGCTCCGCTGGCCCTGCTGGCCCCGGCCCTGCGGTCGGCCGGCGCGAACCGGATCGTCGCGCTGACCCACGGGCACGAGACCTGGTGGGCCACCCTGCCCGGTTCGCGCAGACTGCTGCGGCGGATCGGGGACGAGGTGGACGTGCTCACGACGATCTCGGACTACGTGACCGCGCGGATCGCGCCGGTGCTCAGCCCGGCCGGTCGCGGCCGGCTCGTCCGCCTGCCCCCGCCGGTCGACCTCGACGTCTTCCGACCGCCGCCCGGCCCGACTTCTGGAGCACCCGCGACGACAGGGGGGGAGAACGGCACAGAGATCGGGTGGAGGGCCGGGGGGCCGCGCGTGATCGGGGTCGGGCGGATGGTGCGGCGGAAGGGGTTCGACACGCTGCTCCGCGCCTGGGGCCGGCTGCCGAGTCGACCGGCCGGAGCAGCACACGCGGCCCAGCTGGTGCTGGTCGGGGACGGGCCGGAGCGGGGGCGGTTGGAGCGCCAGGTGCGGCGGGAGCGGATCGCCGGGGTGACCTTCACCGGGGCGCTCGACCCGACCGGCGTCCTGGTCGAGCTGCAGCGGTCCGCGGTGTTCGCCCTGCCCTACCGCAGCCGGCTCGGGGGGCTGGATCCCGAGGGGCTCGGCCTGGCCCCGCTGGAGGCGGCGGCCTGCGGGCTGCCGGTGGTGGTCGGGCGCTCCGGCGGCGCTCCGGAGACGGTGCGGCACGGCCGGACCGGCTACGTGGTCGCCCCCGACGACCCGTACGAGCTGGCGGCCCGGCTCGGTGATCTGCTCGCCGCGCCCGACCGGGCCCGTGCCCTGGGTGCCGCCGGGCGGGTGCTGGTCGGTGAGCGTTACGGTGCCGACCAGGCGCGGCGCGTGCTCCGGAAGGCCCTCGGGCTGGCCGACGTCGCTACTGTGTGAGGTCGAGTGCGGGTGCTCACGACACCCGCTGGGGAAAGGGAGCCGCGTGGCCGATCAGACCAGGGACAGCATCGAGATCGCCGCCTCACCCGACGAGGTGATGGCTGTGATCGCCGACGTGGCGTCCTATCCGGCGTGGGTGTCGGCGATGAAGCAGGTCGACGTGCTCACCACCCACCCCGACGGGAAGCCCGACCACGTCAAGGTCAACCTGGAGCACTCCGTCGTCTCCGACGTCTACACGCTGGCCTACCAGTGGCGGGCCGACTCGGTGAGCTGGCACCTGGTCGAGGGCCAGCTGCTCAAGGCGATGGACGGATCGTACGAGCTGACGCCTTCAGCGACCGGCACCAAGGTGACGTACGCGCTGTCGGTCGACGTCCGGATGCCGATGATCGGGATGTTCCGGCGCAAGGCCGAGAAGACGATCATCGACGGCGCGCTGAAGGACCTCAAGCGCCGGGTGGAAGGCTGAACACGACCGGGACGACGGCCGAGGGCGGGATCGGCAGGTCGGGTCAGACGGGCCACCGGGCGGTCGGCGAGTCCCGGTCCGACGGACCGCTCAGCGTCGGGATCGACATCGGCGGCACGAAGGTGGCCGCCGGGGTGGTCGACGCGCACGGCGCGATCCTGGAGCGGCTGCAGGTCCCCACGCCGTCGCACAGCCCGCAGGCCGTCGAGGACGCCATCGTCGACCTGGTCAGCCGGCTGCGGTCCGGGCACGCGGGCGTCGAGTCGGCCGGGATCGGTGCGGCGGGCTGGGTCGACAACACCCAGTCGATCGTCCGCTTCTCCCCGCACCTGGCCTGGCGCGAGGAACCGTTGCGGGACCGGCTGCGGGAGCGCATCGACCTGCCGCTGATCGTCGACAACGACGCGAACGCCGCCGCCTGGGCCGAGTACCGGTTCGGCGCCGGACGCGGCTCGTCGGTGATGGTCTGCATCACCCTCGGCACCGGCATCGGCGGCGGGCTGGTGATCAACGGCGACCTGTTCCGCGGCACGTACGGCATGGCCGGCGAGTGGGGCCACATGATCAGCGTGCCCGGCGGTCACCGCTGCCAGTGCGGCAACCGCGGCTGCTGGGAGCAGTACGCCTCCGGCAACGCGTTGGTCCGCGAGGCCCGCGAGCTGGCCCGGAGCAACTCGCCGATGGCCTACCGGCTGCTGGAGATGCTCGGCGGGGACCCGGACAAGATCACCGGGCCCGGGGTGACGGCGGCGGCCGTCGAGGGGGAGCAGACCGCCGTCGAGCTGCTGGCCGACGTCGGGCAGTGGCTGGGTCAGGGGATCGCCAACCTGGCGGCCGCTCTCGACCCGGACCTGGTGGTCATCGGCGGTGGGGTGAGCGCGGCCGGCGACCTGCTGCTGCAACCGGCGCGGCAGATGTTCGCCCGCACGCTGACCGGTCGGGGCTTCCGGCAGCAGGCACGGCTGGAGCTCGCCCACTTCCGCAACGACGCCGGGCTGATCGGCGCGGCCGACCTGGCCCGGCACGCGGTGCTGGACCCGCCGATGGCCGACCGCGGCGGGTTCTGGCCCGGTCGGGGACGACGCCTCCGGCTCAGAGGACGGCGCCGTCTCCTGCGTCGGGCGGGCGCTGACGAGGCAGCCGACTGACCAGCAGACCGAACCCGCCGACGAAGCCGAGGATGCCGGCCCACACCGCCCACACCGGCAACGCGATGCCGATCGCGGTGGCGAGCACGACGAGCACGGCGTACCCGAGGGCGAGCCAGCCCACCAGGACCGGCCAGGCCGGTCGGGGCAGCGGGGGTGTCGGACCGGGCTCGTAGCTCTCGACCGGTCCCGGATCGGTCGCGTCGTCCGGGTCGGGGGCCGGGAGCTCGGCGGCCGGGGAGACCGGGTCCGCCGCGGGCGGGCGGGCCGGGGGTCGTGGCGACGGGGTCTCGAACACCGACCCGGGGGCCGGTGGGCGGCCCGGTCTCGGCCCCTCCCACTCGTGGTCGGGCCGGTCCGAGGTCAGGTGGTAACCCGCGACCAGCTCGGCGAACGCCCGGTCCACCGCCGCCTTGTCGTCGGACTCCTTGTCGTCGGCGTCAGCCACCGGTGGGACACGGTGCAGCGCCGCGCCGCGGAGCGCGACCATCGGACACGGTCATGCGGAGCCTCTCGGGACTGGTCAGCCCGGGCGGACCGCACCGGCGTACGGCATCGAGCTGATCCTGCTGTAGGAGACGGTCTTCCCCGGCCGAGGGGCGTTGAGGACCATCCCGTTGCCAGCGTACAGACCGACGTGGCTGGGGCGGGAGCCGTAGAAGAAGACCAGATCGCCCAGCCGCAGGTCCGCGCGCGCCACCCGCCGGCCGATCTTCACCTGCGTGTACGTGGTGCGGGGGATGCTGACCCCGGCGGCCCGCCAGGCGGCCTGGGTGAGACCGGAGCAGTCCCAGCGGTTCGGTCCGGTGGCGCCGAAGACGTACGGCTCGCCGAGCTGCGCCCGCCCGAACGCCAGGGCGATCTCGCCCCGGGTGCTGCCGGACACGGGGCCGGGCGTGACGATCGGGGAGGCGGCCGGCGGTGGGCTCGCCACCCCGTCGAGGCTCTCGGCCAGATAGGCCGCCGACACCCAGCGCAGGGTGCCCTGGTGGCGGAACTCCGCGTAGCCGCCGGCGTAGCGGCCCGTCACGGTGATCGCGCTGCCCTCGGCCAGCTCGGCCACCACCCGGTGGCGCGAGCTCGCTCCGGAGCGGATGTTCAGCTCGGCGGTGGCGATCCGGGTGCCGGCGGTGGGCAGCGTCTTCGGCGCGGCCGGGCGGGCCCCGGTGCGGTCCAGGTACTCCCCGTCCATGTAGGCGGTCGTCCCCCGGAAGCGGACCTTCACCCAGTCGCCGGCGGCGCGACCGGTGACGGTGATCTTCTGTCCCCGCACCAGTCGGCCCAGCAGGGCGGCCGAGGTGCTCGCCCCGCCGCGGATGTTGACTGTGGTGGTGGCGACACCCGAGCTCGAGGCCGCGTCGGCCGAGGTGAGCCCGCAGGTGGCGGACAGGGCGACGGCGCTGCCCAGGGCGGCGATCGCGGTGATCACCCGTCGGCCGGTTGGGGCCATCGTTCAACTCCTAAGTCACTTCAGTCACAGGAGACTGAGATTTCCTCAGGAGGCTAACCACGCCCCAGTGGTCACGACAAGGTCACGGGCGGCATTTCGACCAACTATGCAACTCGACACGCCGTCGACGTCCACATGAGGTCGAGACTTCTCAGCTCGACAGGCGGTGGATGAACGCGACCGATCCAGCGAAGATCTCCTCGGCCTCGTAGTCCAGCGTGGCCACGTGGTAGCTGCGGGTCAGACGCCGGAACTCGACGTCCCCGGACCGCACCCGCTCCTTCAGCAGCGCGACCGAGGAGCCGTCGACGACGTGGTCGGCGTCGGACCGGAACACCAGCAGCGGCTGGGTGACCGCGTCCAGGTGCGCGACAGCCTCGGCCCACAACCGGGTCTGGGAGTGCAGGGCGTGCAGGGGGTTGCGGTCGTACGCGATCTCCCGGGCGGTCGGGTCGGCCACGTCGTTGCCGATGGCGGCCAGCGACGGCACCAGGTGACGCAGCACCGGGAGGATCGCCAGCCGCGGGTCGGTGAGGTGGATGGCGGGGTTGACCAGCACCAGACCGGCCACGGCGTCGCCGTGCTGCTCGGCCAGTCGCAGACCGAGCGCCCCGCCCATCGAGAGGGCGGCGACGAACACCTGGTCGCACCGGTCCCGCAGCTCGGCGAAGGCGGCGTCCACGTGCGCGTACCAGTCGGTCCACTCCGTCTGGTTGAGCTCGCGCCAGTGGGTGCCGTGCCCGGGGAGCCGGGGGAGCGACACGGCGAACCCGGCTGCCGCCAGGTGCTCGGCCCAGGGCCGCAGCGACTGCGGGGTGCCGGTGAAGCCGTGGATGAGCAGCACGCCGACCGGGCCGTCGCCGGCGGCGTACGGCTGTGCCGCCGGGTCGTCGGTGAGGGCCGGGGGGACCGGGTCCGCCGGCCGCCTCCGCAGCCGGTCGACCAGTCGGACGACGGGTTGGAGGGCCGAGCCCAGCGCGGACGTCACGTGCGCATGGTGGCACAGATGGGATTAGGCTCTCTGCGACTCAGGGCTTCGGAGGCGCGTTGTTCTACTGGATCTTCAAGTGGTCGCTGTTCTTGCCGGTCGTCCGGCTGGTGTGGCGACCCCAGGTCACCGGTCTGGAGAACATCCCCGAGTCGGGACCGGCGGTCGTGGTCTGCAACCACACCTCGGCGGTCGAGACCTTCATCGTGCCGGCCATGATCTCGCGTCGCCTCACCTTCCCGGCCAAGGCTGAGCTGTTCGCCGAGGGCGGCGGTCCGTTCCGGCGGCTGGTCGCGTGGTTCCTCACCGTCGTCGGTCAGGTGCCGATGGACCGCTCCGGCGGACGGGCCAGTGCCGGCAGCATGGACAGCGTGCTTCAGGTGCTGCGCAACGGCGAGCTGCTCGCGATCTTCCCCGAGGGCACCCGCTCCCCGGACGGCCGGCTCTACAAGGGCAAGACGGGGGTCGCGCGGCTGGTGCTGCAGGCCCGGGTGCCCATCATCCCGATCGGCATCCGCGACACCCGGCTGCAGCGGACCAAGCGGCTCGGGATCCCGTACTACCGACGCGCGAAGATCGCCATCGGCGCGCCGATCGACTTCGACCGCTACGCCAGCGTGGCGGCCGACCGGACCGTCCTGCGCTACGTCACCGACGAGATCATGGCCGCGGTGCAGCAGCAGTCGGGCCAGGAGTACGTGGACGCGTACGGGTCCTCGGTCAAGGCCGCCCTAGCCGACGGCCGCGAGCTGCGGTCCGCCGTGGTCGTGGCCCGTCCCGGTCAGGGGCGTCCGGTGCCGCCCGTCCCGGACGAGGCGGGTTCGACGCCGGCCTCGTCGACGGCGGCCTCGTCGGCGCAGCCCTCGTCGGCCACCACGGCCGCGGTCGAGGACGTGACCCCGTGACCACGCCGGCGGGCGCCAACGAGGAGCGCGCTCGCCAGGCGGCGAAGGACGCCGACAAGCGCGCCCGGCTGGTGGCTCGGTCCCGGGCCCGCCGGGCCGGCCAGGGGGCCGAGCTCGAGGTCGTCCGCGCCGATGACGACGACAGCGGTGAGGGGCGCGGCCTCTACTGGGTGATGCGCAACGTCCTGCTCGGCCCGCCGGTGAAGAAGATCTTCTCCCCGATCGTCGAGGGAGCCGCGAACGTGCCGGCCAAGGGCGGGGCGATCCTCGCGGCCAACCACCTCTCCTTCGCCGACTGGGTCTTCATGCCGTTGGCTCTGGACCGCCGGATCACCTTCGTGGCCAAGTCCGACTACTTCACCGGCGAGGGCGTCAAGGGCTGGGCGCAGCGTCGCTTCTTCGCCGGCACCGGGCAGGTGCCGATCGACCGCAGCGGCGGTCGGGCGTCGGAGGGTGCGCTGCGGGCCGGGATGAAGGTGCTGGCCCGGGGCGACCTGTTCGGCATCTTCCCCGAGGGCACCCGCAGTCACGACGGGCGGTTGTACAAGGGCCGGACCGGGGTGGCGCGGATGGCGCTGGAGGCCCAGGTCCCGGTCATCCCGGTCGCGGTGATCGGGACCGACGCGATCGCCCCGCCCGGCAAGCTGCTGAGCAAGGTGATGAGTCCGACGGTCCGCTTCGGCACCCCGCTGGACTTCTCCCGCTACGAGGGGATGGCCGGCGACCGGTTCATCCTGCGGTCGGTGACCGACGAGATCATGTACGCGATCATGGAGCTGTCCGGCCAGGAGTACGTCGACATGTACGCCCCGACGGCCAAGGAGCTGGCCGCCAAGCAGGCCAAGCAGGACGAGGCGGACGAGGTCTCGCCGCAGGCCTGAGGGGGCCGGTCCCACTGCCCGGTAAACCGGTTCCGGCCGGGCCCGTCCCGTCTACAGTTGGCGGGTGCCTGACAACCCGCCCATTCCCACCCTGGACGAGCTCCACGCGCTCAAGCCGCTGCAGCAGCCCACGTACGACGACGCCGTCGAGGTCGACGAGGTCGTCGCCCGGCTGCGGTCACTGCCCCCGCTGGTGTTCGCGGGGGAGTGCGACAACCTGCGCGACAAGATGGCCAGCGTGGCGGCGGGTGAGTCGTTCATCCTGCAGGGCGGGGACTGCGCGGAGACGTTCGACGGGGTGACCGCGGCCAACATCCAGGGCAAGCTGCGCACGCTGCTGTCGATGGCCGTCGTGCTGACGTACGCCGCCCAGGTCCCGATCGTCAAGATCGGCCGGATGGCCGGGCAGTACACCAAGCCGCGCTCCGCGGCTACCGAGACCCGGGGCGACGTCACCCTGCCCGCCTACCGCGGCGACGCGGTCAACGGCTTCCCCTTCACCGCGCAGGCCCGGCGGCACGACCCGCAGCGGCTGCTCGGCGTCTACAACGCCTCGGCCGCCACCCTGAACCTGGTGCGCGCCTTCGTCACCGGTGGGTTCGCCCACCTGCGCAGCGTGCACCACTGGAACGCCGACTTCGCCAAGAGCTCGGCGGCCAGCGTGCAGTACCAGACGCTGGCCGGCGAGATCGACCGGGCACTGGCCTTCATGGTGTCCTGCGGCATCGACGACGACGTGTTCAACACCGTCGACTTCTTCGCCAGCCACGAGGCCTTGAGCCTCGAGTACGAGCACGCCATGACCCGGACCGACTCGCGGACCCACCTGCCGTACAACGTGTCCGGGCACTTCCTGTGGATCGGGGAGCGGACCCGCCAGCTGGACGGCGCGCACGTCGAGCTGCTCCGGCACGTCCGCAACCCGCTCGGGGTGAAGCTGGGTCCGACCACCACCGCGGACACCGCGCTGGAGCTGGCCGACCGTCTCGACCCCGACCACGAGCCCGGCCGGATCACCTTCATCACCCGGATGGGGGCGCACCGGGTGCGCGACCTGCTGCCCGACATCGTGGCCAAGGTGACCGCCAGCGGTCGCCAGGTGGCCTGGGTCTGCGACCCGATGCACGGCAACACGTTCGAGGCCCGCAACGGGTTCAAGACCCGGGCGTTCTCCGACGTGATCACCGAGCTGAACGGCTTCTTCGACGTGCACGAGGAGCTGGGCACATGGCCCGGCGGCGTCCACGTCGAGCTGACCGGCGACGACGTCACCGAGTGCGTGGGTGGGTCCGACGACCTGGTCGAGGCCGATCTGGTGAACCGCTACGAGACGCTGTGCGACCCGCGGCTGAACCGCAACCAGTCGCTGGAGCTGGCCTTCCTGGTCGCCGAGCGACTGACCACCGGGCGGATCCGGCGGACCAACCCGGTGCAGTCGTTCGTCCCGGTCTCGTTCTGAGGGAGCGGCAGACCGGTTTGCGCTGCTGGCGTACGTGCTGGTCACGGGTTTCCTGCAGCGCGCTCTCGGTCTGACCACGGGCAACCTGTCACCGCACCTGTCCACGCTCGAGGCAGCCGGGTTGGTGGTCTCGCCGAGGGCGTTCATC
>JBMDXL010000748.1:0-2575 GCA_048594465.1 Microlunatus sp.
AGCCCGACCACGGCCGCGAAGAGCGGCAGGGCGCTGCCGGAGATCTTGAGGGTGAACAGGCCGAAGTAGTAGGCGAAGAACATCATCATCAGCACCGGGATGGCGCGGAAGAACTCGACGAAGACCCCGCAGACGGCGCGGACCGGGGCGAGCTCGGAGAGACGGCCCATGCCGAGCAGGATCCCGGCGATCACCGAGAGGACGACGCTGATGACGGCCGCCTTCAGGGTGCCGATCAGGCCGGGGATCAGATAGTCCCGCCACGAGGACCACTCGACGAAGGGCAGCCACTTCGCCGCGGTGAACTGGTTGTTGTCCGGGTTGGCGAGTCCGCGGACCACCAGGAAGAGGATGCCGAGGAGCAGCAGGACACCGACCGCGGCGATGATCCGGTACCGGACGATGGCCTTCGGACCGGGGGCGTCGAACAGGACGCTGGCTTCGCTCATCGCTGCACCGCCAGCTTGCGGGACCACCAGGTGAAGAAGAGCCCGATCGGCAGCGTCAGCACCAGGAAGCCGAAGGCCATGATGGCGAAGATCCAGTAGAGCAGGGAGATGTTGAACTCGAACATGTTGCGCATCATCAAGGCGGGCTCCGCCACCCCGATGGTGGCCAGCACGGTGGTGTTCTTGGTCAGGGCGATCAGGGTGTTCCCGAGCGGAGCGATGGCGCCGCGGAGGGCCTGCGGCAGGATGATCGTGGTGACGGTGGGGAGGAACGGCAACCCGATGGCCCGGGCCGCCTCGGCCTGACCCTGCGGGACGGTGTTGATGCCGCTGCGGATGGCCTCGGCCACGAAGGAGGCGTGGTAGACCGCCAGCGCCACGACACCCCAGCGGAAGTTGTTGTCCACGATGGAGGTGGGGGAGTCCGCCGGGGCCAGGTAGATCTGCAGCGTGTTCAGCAGCCCGAAGGCGCAGAAGAAGACCACCAGGGTGAGCGGGGTGTTGCGGATGACGGTGACGTACGCCAGGCCGAAGACCTGGAACACCTTCACCGGCGAGACCCGCATCACCGCGACCACGGTGCCGATGATCATCGCCCCGATGGCGCCGAAGAACGTCAGCTTGATCGTCATCCAGAACGCGGAGAAGACGTTGTACTCACTCAGCAGCGTCTGCAGTGAGTCCATCGGCACCTACTTTCGAGGTTCGAGCCAGGTCACACCCGGAGGGCGGAAACCCTCCCTCCGGGTGTGATCAGGAGTGAGACGGACCCGGCTCAGCTGCAGGCGTCCGGCTTGGGCGGGTTGGTGGCCGCGTCCGGCTTGAAGCCCGAGGCACCGACCGTGTCCGCGATCGCCTTCTCCCAGGCGCCGTCGGAGACCATCTTCTCCAGGGCGGCGTTGATCTTGGTGCACAGATCGGTGTCGCCCTTCTTGATCCCGACGCCGTAGCGCTCCTCGGAGAACGGCTTGCCGACGACCTTGAGCTTGCCCTGGTACTGCGACTGGGCGGCGAAGCCGGCCAGGATGACGTTGTCGGTGGTCACCGCGTCGATCTGTCCAGCGTTCAGCGCCTCCACGCACTTGCTGTAGGTGTCGAACTCCTGCAGCTGCACGCCCGAGGCGTAGTTGTCCTTGATCTTCTTGGCCGACGTGGAGCCGGTCACCGAGCAGAGCTTCTTGCCGTTCAGGCTGTCCGGTCCGGTGATGTCGGTGTTGTCGGCCTTGACCAGCAGATCCTGGCCGGCGATGAAGTACGGACCGGCGAAGGAGATCTTCTGCTTGCGGTCGTCGGTGATGGAGTAGGTGGCGAAGATCATCTTCACCTGGTCGCTCTGCAGCAGCGTCTCGCGCTGGGCCGAGGGGGACTCCTTGAACTCGACGTCGGTGTAGCCGAGGTCCTTGGCCACGTACTTGGCGACCTCCACGTCGAAGCCGGTGTAGTTGTCACCCTCCTTCAGACCGAGGCCGGGCTGATCGAACTTGATGCCGATGACGACCTTGCCGCCTTCGCCGGGAGCACCCCCGGTGTCGCTGTCCCCGCCACAGGCGGCCAGCGGTAGTGCGAGTAGGAGTCCGGCGCCGATGGCCAGGATCCGCTTGGTCAGCTTCATGCATTCCTCCGTTGGTAGGGCTCAACGCTGAGCTCTCAGGTCGGTGGTTACCGATCAGTGGGTCAGGATCTTGCTCAGGAAGTCCTTGGCGCGGTTGCTCTTGGCCGCGGTGAAGAAGGTCTCCGGATCGGCTTCCTCGACGATCTGGCCGTCCGCCATGAAGACCACCCGGTTGGCGGCCTTGCGGGCGAAGCCCATCTCGTGGGTGACCACGATCATCGTCATGCCCTGGCGGGCCAGCCCGACCATCACGTCCAGCACCTCGTTGACCATCTCCGGGTCCAGGGCCGAGGTGGGCTCGTCGAACAAGATGACCTTGGGGTCCATGGCCAGGGCCCGGGCGATCGCCACCCGCTGCTGCTGGCCACCGGACAGCTGCGCCGGGTACTTGTCGGCCTGCTCGGGGATCTGGACCCGCTCCAGCATCTGCTTCGCCAGGGCGTTGGCGTCGGAGCGGTTCATGCGCCTGACCTGGCGGGGCCCGAGCGTGATGTTCTCCCGCACGGTCAGGTGC
>JBMDXL010000749.1:0-1659 GCA_048594465.1 Microlunatus sp.
TGGCTGGCCCGCCTCGACGACGACGAGGACTGACCCGGTCGTCGGTCGGGGTCGACGGGGCCGTGCGTTGTGCGACCACGGTCGGCCTCCGCCCGGCTCAGACCCCGCCGCCGACCGAGCGAAAATCCCCTCGCGGGGCCATGGGCCGAACCCGTACGCTCGGCGAGCCCGGATCAGCGGCGGTGGACGGTGTGATCGTCCGCCTCGTCGCGTGTCGTACCCGGGCTTCCGGTGATCGGCGCTCGCGTCGAAGGCTGGGTTCGAGTCCCACCACCGTGATCTCGTCCACCGACGCTCACCGGTGCGACGCCTTGCGGCACCCGCGGTCCGGTCGACGTGGGCTGCCCCGCGTCGGGCCGGGTCGGCGGACGGGCTCCCGGTGGGGACACCACGTCGTGGCGGAAGCCCGGAGGGAGGTCGAGATGGGTGTGTGGAACGTGCTCGTGCAGCGTCACGAGAAGGCGCTGGTCGTCGAGGACGGTCGGGTCACCGGCGTGCTCGGTCCCGGTCGGCACCGCCGTCGGCGCCGGGCCACGTACGAGCGGGTCGACGTGCGGGAGCGGATCACCACGGTGCCCGCCCAGGAGGTGCTGACGGCCGACACCGTCGCGGTCAAGGTGTCGGTGGCCCTGCGCTGGCAGGTCCTCGACCCGATCGCCTACACCGGCGTCGCCGACGCCGAGGCCGTGGTCTACCTCGCCGTCCAGATCGCCCTCCGCGACCAGTTGTCCGTGCGGGAGGCTCTGGACGTGGTGCGCAGCGGTCGGGCCGAGGTGGGCCCGGAGCTGCTGGAGGCGGCCCGGCTGGCCGCCGCCCGCGTCGGCATATCGGTGGAGGATCTGGTTATCAAGGACATCGAGCTGCCGAGCGAGGTGCGGGCCGCGTACGCCGAGGTGATCGCGGCCCGACAGCGGGGCCAGGTCCAGCTCGAGACGGCGCGGGCGGAGAGCGCCGCGCTGCGGTCGCTGGCCAACGCCGCACGACTGCTGGACGATCACCCGGCCCTGGCCCGGCTGCGGCTGGTCCAGGCGGCGACGCCTGGTAGCACGCTGGTGCTGGACGTCAGCGGGCGCTCCGGGGCCGGTTCGGCGGGCTGACCCCGGCCGGTCCGGCTCGGTCGTCCGGTGTCCGACCACGGTCAGGAACCGGGCCCGCCGGACCGGCTCAGGGCTCCAGCACGATCTTGCCGAACACCTCGCCGGCGGCCAGGGCGGCGAGACCGGTCGCGGCCTCGGCCAGCGGCAGCACCCGGTCGATCGGCGGGCGCAGTCCGGTGTTGTCGACCAGCCGCAGCACGGCGGCCAGCTCGGCCCTCGTGCCCATCGTGCTGCCGACGACCGACAGCGGCTTGAAGAAGATCTTGGTCAGCTCCGCCGACGGCGGCTCGGCGCCGGAGGTGGTGCCGACGGTGACCAACCGACCGCCGGGGCGCAGGGCGTTGACCGAGTGCGACCAGGTCGCGGCCCCCACGCTGTCCAGCACCGCGTCCACCCGCTCGGGCAGCCGCTCCCCCGCCGCGAAGGCGCGGTGGGCACCGAGCCCCACGGCCCGGTCGGCCCGTCCGGGATCGCGTGAGGTGACCCAGACCCGGAGCCCGATGGCCCGGCCGATCATGATCGCGGCGGTGGACACCCCGCCACCGGCGCCCTGGACCAGCAG
>JBMDXL010000075.1:0-2505 GCA_048594465.1 Microlunatus sp.
CAGCGTGCTGTTCTACGACACCGCGACCCGACCGATGAGCTCCACCGCGGTCGCGGCCGCCGTGCTGGGCGTGGCGGTCGCCCTGGTGGGCTGGCTGGCCGGTCCGTTCCCGACGCCGACCCGCCTCCGGCAGGCGTACGCGGTCGGTGTCGACCGGGTCCGACGGTCGGCCGAGGAGCGTGGTCTGAGCACCGGTCGCGTCGGCACCCTCGTCCACCGGTTCCGCCGCGTGCTGCTGGGGACGATCGCGGTGCTGGCCGCGCTGTCGGTGGTCACCGGTGCCCCGCTGACCGTGGCCCGGGTGGGGTGGTCGGTTTTCTGGGCGGCGGTGGCCGTGTTCATGCTGACCCTGGTCGAGCGCCCTGGTCAACCCGTCGACACCGGGCCTGCGCGCCCTTAGCGTGGACGCATGCAGACACGCATCGCCGGCACCACCATGCCCATCCTGGAGATCACCATGAGCCCGGGTGAGCACCTGATCGCCGAGGGCGGGGACGTGTCCTGGCTGACCCCCGGTTTCGGGATGGACACGTCCACCCGGTTCGGGTCCGGCGGCAAGGGCGGCTTCATGTCCGGTCTGAAGCGGGCTCTCGGCGGGGGCCAGCTGTTCCTGACCGAGTACGTCGCCCCGCCGCAGGGCGGTTTCGTCGCGTTCTCCGCCCACCTGCCGGGCTCCATCCGGGAGATCCGGATCGACCGGGACGACACCTTCATGGTCCAGTCGGGCGCGTACATGTGCAGCACCCCGGACGTGGAGATCTCCGTCGGTCTGCAGAAGAAGCTGGGCGCCGGCATCTTCGGCGGGGCGGGCGTCGTCTTCCAGCGTCTGTCCGGCGACGGGACCGCCTGGGTCCAGCTGGCCGGGGAGATCGTGGAGTACGACCTCGCGCCGGGTCAGTCGATGCTCATCCACCCCGGCCACCTGGCTCTGTTCCGGGCCGAGATGCCGCTGGAGTTCGCCTCGGTCAAGGGGATCAAGAACAAGTTCTTCGGCGACTCGCTGCTGCTGGCCGAGGTCCACGGACCGGGTCACCTCTGGCTGCAGTCGATGACCCCGGCCAAGCTGGCCGCCGCGATCGAGCCCTACCTGCCGGACAAGTCCGCGGGCTCCTCGTTCGGCAACGACAACTGACCTCAGCGGGAGCGCGCGGCGCGCGGCCGGGCGCAGCCGGCCGGGATCCGCGCCGGGGTTCGCCGGGCTGAGGAAGGGGTTCCAGCAGAGCGGCGACCCCGACCGGGGACGCCGGTGCGCGGTCGGCGACCCGGCGGGACCGGTGCACCACGATCAACAGCCCGGCGAAGCTGACCACCCCGACCACGGTGCGGACCAGCCACAGGTCCGAGCCGTCCCAGAGCGCGTGCAGGGCGACGGCGGCGGCGAAGGTGAGGACGAACAGCCCGACCGCCCGCCCTCGGCGCGGTGCGGTGGGGATCCGCCACAGGGCGGCGGTGGCCACGCCGGTCCAGGCCACGTGACCGGCCGGTGACAGCAGACCCCGGAGCAGCAGCGTCTGGTCCAGATCGGCCAGGGAACGGCTCTGCAGCAGGGCGGAGAACCCGTACCCCATCGTCTCCAGGGTGGCGAAACCCATCCCCGAGGCGACCCCGATGATCACGCCGGCCGCCGGGTCACGGCGCCGGGCGAAGATCAGGATGACCACCGGCACGACCAGCTTGGCGGACTCCTCGATCAGTCCGACCATGATCATCGGGACGGCCCCGAGGCGTTGCAGGGTGTCGTACTCCAGGGTGCCGGCCGCCACCGTCCCGATCACCCCACCGATCCCGGCGACCGCGGCGACCAGACCCGCACCCACCGGGGACCGCCGAGGTCCGGAGGCCGCGTAGACCAGGACCGAGGCGGGCACCACAGCGGAACCGAGCAGCAGCAGCGACGGCACGTAGAGCGGGTTCTGGGTGGCGACCAGCGTGCGCAGCACGATCAGGTAGCCGGCCACGCCCCCCAGCAGCACCAGCAGCCAGGCCCAGCGGACCCGCCGCGGGACCTTGGGCGGGGCTTCGGTCGTCGTCGTGCTCACGGGGCTGTCCTCCTCGTCCTCCTGGTTCACCCGGGGACGATCATGCCGTGGCCGGCGCGGACACGCCCGGGTGCCCGGTGGGCGCTGACGCCGTCACCACCTCGCCGCCGATCCGCGCACTCCGGCGGGACGCCGCCAGGACCGAGGCGGCCAGCGCCGCCACCGTCCACAGGACCAGCACCAGGCAGGCGTTGACCAGGGCGCCGTGGCCCCCCAGGAGCAGCTGCCCGGCCCCGGAGACGAACTGCGGCAGCGGCAGCACGCCGTTGAGCAGCTGCAGCGCGGCCGGAGCCGTCTCGATCGGCATCAGCCCCCCGAAGGCGGCCGCCGCGACCAGCGCGAAGGCCAGGCTCACGATCCGGCCGACGCTGCCGAACAGACTGACCATGGCCTGGTTGGTGGCGGCGAACGCGACGGCGGTCAGGACGGTGAACAGGACCAGACCGACCGGCGAGGAGATCGGCAC
>JBMDXL010000750.1:0-2029 GCA_048594465.1 Microlunatus sp.
CGCCTGCGGTGCGTCCGGCTGCCTGGAGACGGTGGCCTCCGCCTCGGGGGTGGCCCGCACCTACGGCCGGACCACGGGACTGCGCCGCAGCGCCGCGGAGGTCGCCGACCTCGCACGGACCGGCGACCAGGCCGCGCTGCAGGCCTTCGCGGTGGCGGTGGCTGGCTTGTCGGAGGCGCTGGCCGCGTACGCCGCCCTGCTGGCGCCGGAGCTGGTGATCATCGGCGGCGGTCTGTCGGGAGCCGCAGACCTCCTGCTGCCCGAGCTCGGGCCGTCGCTGGAGGACCGGCTCTCCTTCCACCGCCGACCGCGTCTGGTCACCGCCACCCTCGGCTCCGACGCCGGGGTCCGGGGGGCGGGCCTGCTCGGCTGGGACCACGTGATCGACGAAGGGATCGTGTCATGACCGCCACCGGCAGCGAGGCGCTGCGGCTGCACTGCCAGCACCTGGTCACCCACGAGCACGGGGTGCTGGCCGACGCCGTGCTGGTGATCGCCCACGGAGAGATCCTCGGCATCGAGGCCGCCGGGTCGCCGGCCACCGAGGAGATCGCGGGCTGGGTGGTGCCCGGTTTCGTCGACACGCACGTGCACGGCGGCGGCGGTGCCTCGTACGCCACCACCGATCCGGAGGAGGCGCGCGCGGCGCGACAGTTCCACCGGGCGCACGGCACCACCACCTCGTTGGCCAGCCTGGTCACCGCCGACCTGACCACGCTGGCCGCTCAGATCGCCACGCTCCGGCCCCTGGTCGAGTCCGGGGAGCTGGCCGGCATCCACCTGGAGGGTCCCTTCCTGTCGGCGGAGCGCAAGGGTGCCCACGACCCGCAGCTGCTGCGTGACCCCGATCCCGCCGTCGTCGCCCACCTGCTGGCCGAGGCCGGGGGAGCGGTGACGATGATCACCGTGGCCCCCGAGCTGGCCGGCGGGCTGGAGTCGGTCGCCGCCATCACCGCGGGCGGGGCGATCGCCGCGGTCGGCCACACCGACGCCGACGACGCGACCACGGCGGCCGCGCTGGACGCCGGGGCGTCGGTGGTCACCCACCTGTTCAACGCGATGCCCCCCATCCACCACCGCGAACCGGGCCCGATCCCGCGGCTGCTGGCCGACGACCGCTGCATGGTCGAGCTGATCGCCGACGGCTTCCACCTGAGCCCGCAGGTGATCGCGCTGGCCGTCGCCGCCGCCGGTCCCGATCGGGTGGGCCTGGTCACCGACGCGATGGCCGCTGCCGGGATGCCCGACGGCGACTTCGTCCTCGGTGGTCTGCAGGTTGCCGTCCGCGACGCGCAGGCCCGCCTGGTCGAGGCCGACGGCACCCCCGGCTCCATCGCCGGGTCGACGTTGACGATGGCGGGCGCGTTCGCCTACCTGGTCGGCCAGGGGCACCCGATCCCCACCGTGGCGGCGATGGCGGCCACCACACCGGCCCGCTGGCACGGGCTGGCCGACGTCGGCGAGCTGGCCCCCGGGTGCCGGGCCGACCTGTGCGTGGTGGATGATCATGGTCGACTGCTGCGCGTGATGCAGGCCGGCACCTGGGTCGGTGCGGCAGCGGGAGAGGAAGCAGCTGATGCTGGCCGGACTGCGTGAGGTCCTCGATCCGGCGGTCGACGCCGGCACCGGGGTCGGTGCCTTCAACGTCATCTGCCTGGAGCACGCCGAGGCGGTGATCTGGGGGGCGGAGGCGGCCGACGTCCCGGTGGTGCTGCAGGTCTCGGAGAACGCGGTGCTCTACCACCGCAGCCTGGAGCCGATCCTGATCGCGACCGTGGCGCTGGCCCGCAACGCCGACGTCCCCGCCGTGGTCCACCTCGACCACGTGACCGATCCGGACCTGGTCCGGGCCGGTGTCGAGCTGGGTGCGACGTCGGTGATGTTCGACGGCTCCCGGCGCTCGTACGAGGAGAACGTGGCCGTCACCGCCGACGTGGTCCGGCACTGCCACGCACGGCAGGTGCAGGTCGAGGCCGAGCTCGGGGAGGTGGGCGGCAAGGACGGCGTGCACAGCTCGACCGCCCGGACC
>JBMDXL010000751.1:0-3066 GCA_048594465.1 Microlunatus sp.
CGCACGGTCTCGGCGAGGTCGCCGCCGAGGACGGTCGCGCCGCGGAAGGTGTACTCGTCGTCCTTGTGCCGGGTGGCGAAGTGCACCAGCTCGTAGGTCAGCTCGTCGTGGTTCTGCAGGGCGTGCACCAGCCCGATCGGCGGCACGGAGTGCTCGAGCGACAGGTTGAGGGTCAGCCGCAGGAACTCCGTGTCGGCGCAGGCCAGCGCGTGGTGGTAGGCGGGACGGTTGACGAAGTCGTACGACAGGTCGGCGCCGGCCTCGGAGGTCTCGCGGATGTCGTCGATCGTCAGGTTGAGCTCCTGGAAGGTGAACCCACCGACCTTGCGCACCATGCTGGCGATGAACTGGTTGGAGGCCTCCGACAGCGGGTGGCCCTCCGACCAGGCCGGGGAGTCGTCGGTGTTCCGCTCCACCCCGAGGAAGCCGTTGGCGTCCAGCCGCAGCGCGCCGCTGCCCAGGTCGCCGAGGGAGTGCAGGGCGTCGCCGATGACCAGCCGCATCCCCGCGAACGAGGGATCGAGCCAGTTGATCGAGGGCTGCCCCTCCTTGAAGTAGTGCAGGTAGACCCAGCGGCGCTCGACGCCGTCCGGGCCGAGCACCGGAGCGGTCGCGCTCCAGTTGGTGTCCTTGATGCCCGGCTCGTAGAAGATCACCCGCTGCAGCCGGCCGATGATGTAGCCGGCCTTGGCCAGCTGGTTCTCCGCCTCGGCGTCCAGGTTGACCGAGTCGCGCCCCCGGGGCACCCGGGGCAGCAGGTGCCAGTCGTCCTGCGGGATCTCGACCATGTGGAAGATGCCCGGGTAGTCGCCGACCTTCATCTCGGCCAGCCGGAAGTCCGCGCCCTTGCCGGTGTGGCCGGGGACGATGTCGTCGATCACCGTGCCGTCGTGGCCGGTCGCCACCTCGCACATCGCGCGGAACTCGTCCTCGGTGCCGAACTCGACGTCGATCTGGGTGCTGATCCGGTCGAAGTGGCCGTCCACGCTCGGGGTGGCGTCCCAGCCGTCGAGCCCGCCGGCCTTCTTCACCGGGCCGGTGTGCAACCCGTCGATGCCGATGGCCTGGAACGCCTCCCACAGCTCGGGGTCGCCGAGGGTGCCCAGGAACGAGGTGCCCGGCTTGGTGATCATCGAGATCGGGTAGGCGGTGAACCAGACCGAGGTCTTGTCGATCGCGGCCCGCGCGTCGGGGTTGGCGAACGGGTTCTGCCACATGCTGCCCTGACCGGACAGCTTGCGGGCGAACTCGGTGGCGTCGGCCAGCATCGACTGGTCCACCAGCCAGGACACGTAGTGCTCGTTGTCGCCGCTCGGCTTGCCGATCTGCTCCTTGGGCCGTCGGGCGAACAGCCGCAGCCGGGCCCGCGGGCGGAGCCGGCGCGGGCGGGCCGGGTAGAACTGCTCGTCGTAGCTGACCTCACTGGGCTCGTGGGTCGCCGCCTCCTCGGCGTCGGCCGTCGGCTCGGGCTTCTCCGCTCGCACAGTCACCCGGTCAACGCTAGTGGCTCGACCCGGATCACCGCCCGGCGGGCAATCGTTCGTGACCCGCGCGGATACCGGCCGCCGGTGCGGGGACGCCCCCGGCCCGGCGGGGCCAGGAGCCCGCCCGGCCCGCATTTTCCATCCGAGGACAACTTCTCCGGCGCCAAGGGCCCACCCGGCCCGCACTTTCCATCCGAGGACGACTTCTCCGGCGCCAAGGGCCCGCCCGGCCCGAACTTTTCATCCACGGACGGTTCTTCCCGGGCCCGGGCCGGCCTCGTGCACGAATATCCGCCCACGGACGACTTTGCGGGACGTCGCGGGCATCACAGCCGGGTCTACCGTGGCTGGGGTGATCTGCATCGGCAGCTTCATCGCACCGAGGACACCGGCGACCCTCGCCCTCGCCCTGGTTCTCGCCCTGTCGGCGTGCAACCCCGCGGCCGAGCAGCCCGTCCCGGACCCCGACGCTCCCGTCACCCTCGCCGGCTGGGAGACGGTCCGCCTGCCGGGCGGTCTGGTCCCGGCGACGGTGACGACGGTCGGCGGTGACGTGCTGGTCGGCGGGTCCGTCGACGCCGGTGCCGAGCGGGCACCCGCCCTGGTCCGCGGGTCGGCCGACGACCGTTCGCCCGACTGGCAACCGGTCGCCCTGCAGCCGTCCACCCCGTACGGGAAGGTGGCGTCTCTCGTCTCGCTGGCGGGGGACCAGCGGTCGGTCACCGCCCTCGGCGCGGCCCACGGTGGTGCGCACGCCAACGTCCGCTGGACGGTCTGGACCGGCACGGGTGCCGGACTGGTCGACCGGCCGCAGACGTTCGAGACCTTCGGTGGTCAGGAGGCCGGCAGTCTGCTCGGGGTGGTCCAGGACGGGGTCGGTCCGGTGGTCGTGGGGACCTGGCAGGGAGCGCACGGCCTGGACGGCGCGCTCTGGCGCCGCGACGGTCAGCGCTGGATCCGACAGCCGACCCCCGCCGCCCTGGCCAACACCGTCGATCGGCAGGTGGCTCCGCGCACGACCTCGCCTCAGCCCGACGGGACCATGACGATCGACGGCTCGGTGATCGACCTGAGCGACGGCGTCCGGCAGTCGGCGGCGGTGTGGCTGGGGGCGGGAACCCGGTGGCAGCTGTCGGTGATGCCGGACCCGGGACGACGGAGCGAGGCGTGGTCGACGACCTGCGTCGGGCCCGGTTCGGGCTGCTGGACGGTCGGTTCGCGGGACGGCGTCACGGCGGTGTGGAGCGACGACGCCCGCGCGGACGGGCCGGAGCTGCCCGTCGTCGACGACGACACGGGTGTCATCACCCGGTACGACGACCGGGTCGTCGCCGTGGTCAGCACGAACGGACACGGTCGCCTGCTGGTCGGTCACGACGGCGACTGGCAGCTGTTCACCGCCCCGGACGGCGTCGTCCGCGCCGCCACGCTGGTCGGCACCCGGCTCTACCTGGTCAGCGGACCCGAGAGCGCCGGGGTGCTGTCGGTCCGTGACCTCGCCGACGTAGTGTCGGGTTGACCCCCGGAGGCGACATGAAGCTCAGGCAGTTCAGTGTGGCGACCGTCAATCTCTACAACCTGC
>JBMDXL010000752.1:0-1982 GCA_048594465.1 Microlunatus sp.
AGGCGATCGACGCCATGACGCCGATCGGCCGCGGCCAGCGCCAGCTGATCATCGGCGACCGCAAGACCGGCAAGACCGCCATCGCGATCGACACGATCATGAACCAGAAGGCCGCCTGGGAGTCCGGGGACCCGGAGCAGCAGGTGCGCTGCATCTACGTGGCGATCGGGCAGAAGAACTCCACCATCGCCTCCATCCGCGGTCAGCTGGAGGAGGCGGGCGCGCTGGCGTACACGACCATCGTGAACTCGCCGGCGTCGGACCCCGCGGGCTACAAGTACATCGCCCCCTACACCGGCTCGGCCATCGGTCAGCACTGGATGTACCAGGGCAAGCACGTCCTGATCGTGTTCGACGACCTGACCAAGCAGGCCGAGGCCTACCGCTCGATGTCGCTGCTGCTGCGCCGCCCGCCGGGTCGCGAGGCGTACCCCGGTGACGTGTTCTACCTGCACAGCCGCCTGCTCGAGCGCTGCGCCAAGCTCTCCAAGGAGCTGGGCGGCGGCTCGATGACCGGTCTGCCGATCATCGAGACCAAGGCCAACGACGTGTCGGCCTACATCCCGACCAACGTCATCTCGATCACCGACGGGCAGATCTTCCTGCAGTCGGATCTGTTCAACGCCAACCAGCGGCCGGCCATCGACGTCGGTGTGTCGGTGTCCCGCGTGGGTGGTGCGGCGCAGATCAAGGCGATGAAGAGCGTCGCCGGCTCGCTCAAGCTGGAGCTGGCGCAGTTCCGCGACATGCAGGCGTTCGCCATGTTCGCCTCCGACCTGGACGCCACCACCCGGCGGCAGCTGGACCGGGGCAGTCGGCTGACCGAGCTGCTGCGCCAGCCGCAGTACTCCCCGTACCCGGTGGAGGACCAGGTCGTGTCGGTGTGGGCGGGTCTGCAGGGTCTGCTGGACGAGGTGCCGGTCGACGACGTCCTCCGGTTCGAGCGCGAGCTGCTCGACCACCTCCGCCACAACGGCAACGCCCTGGCCAACATCCGTGAGTCGAAGGTCTTCGACGACGACACCGCCGAGGCGCTGCGCGGCCAGATCGCCGAGTTCAAGAAGGGCTTCCAGACCTCCGACGGCAAGCTCCTGGCCGGCCGCGAGGACTACGAGCCGCTCGAGGAAGACGACGTCAACCAAGAGCAGATCGTCAAGCAGAAGCGCTGATGCGTCACCGCGTCGACGTCGGAGCCAGGAAGGATCAACCATGCCGGCCAGCCTGAGAGAGCTGCGACAGCGCCGCGCCTCGGTCACCACCATCAAGAAGGTGACCCGGGCGATGGAGCTGATCGCGTCCTCCCGGATCGTCAAGGCCCAGCAGCGCGCTCAGCAGGCGCTGCCCTACGCCCGCGAGCTCACCCGGGCGGTGTCGGCGGTCGCCACCGACGCCCCGGAGATCAACCACCCGCTGACCACCCAGGTGGCGGACCCCAAGGGTGCGGCGATCCTGGTCATCACCTCCGACCGGGGCCTGGCCGGGGCCTACTCCTCGTCGGTGCTCAAGCAGGCGTCCCAGCTGCGTGAGCTGCTGGAGCGCAGCGGCCTGCGGGTGCAGCGCTTCCTGGCCGGGCGCAAGGCGATCGCCTTCGCCACCTTCCGCGGCTTCGAGATCCATCGGCAGTGGGAGGGGGCCTCGGACGCCCCGACGTACGAGATGGCCCGGGACATCGCCGACGCGTTGATCGAGTCGTTCCTCAAGTCGTCCGAGGAGGGCGGCGTGGACGAGATCCACATCGTCTACACCCGCTTCGTCTCGATGCTGACCCAGACCCCCACGGTCGTCCGGCTGCTCCCGCTGGAGGTGGTGGAAGGGGAGGAGAAGACGGAGAAGTCCGAGCTCCACCCGCTCTACGACTTCGAGCCGGAGGCCGAGTCGGTGCTCGACGAGCTGCTCCCGCTCTACGTGGCCAGCCGCGTCTACTCCTGCCTGCTGCAGTCGGCGGCGTCGGAGCTGGCCAGCCGGCAGCGGGCCATGAAGGC
>JBMDXL010000753.1:0-5154 GCA_048594465.1 Microlunatus sp.
GATGACGATCGACGCGCCGCGGCTGCACCGCATCGTCGACGCCGTCCACGCCGCGCCCGGCGACCTGACCGTCACCTTCAACTACCGCTACTCCCCCCGCAACTCGGTGGTCCGCCGGCTGATCGCCGAGGGCGCCATCGGCGACGTCACCTCGGTGCACTTCGAGTGGCTGCTGGACACCGCCCACGGCGCCGACTACTTCCGCCGCTGGCACCGTCGCAAGGACGTGTCCGGTGGTCTGCTGGTGCACAAGAGCACCCACCACTTCGACCTGGTCAACTGGTGGCTGGCCGACGTCCCGACCCGGGTCTACGCCAGCGGCGGGCTCAAGTTCTACGGCAAGGCCAACGCCGACGCCCGTGGTCTGGGCGAGCGCACCCCGCTCAGCCGGGACAACGCTCCCGAGGACCCGTTCCGGCTGGACCTGTCCGCCGACCCGCTGCTCAAGGGTCTCTACCTCGACGCCGAGTCCGCCGACGGCTACCAGCGTGACCTGGACGTGTTCAACGACAGCATCACCATCGAGGACAGCCTCAACCTGGTCGTCGACTACGCCCGCGGCGCGACCATGTCCTACTCGCTCAACGCCTTCGGCCCGTGGGAGGGCTACCGGGTCGCCTTCACCGGCACCGAGGGTCGGATCGAGCTGGACGTGGTCGAGCGCGGTCACCTGAGGTCGGCGGGCGACAAGAAGGGCACGGTGGTCGACCCGTCGGCCGTCCACGACGCGTCCGGGTCGGACGAGGTGCGCCCGGTCGGCGAGCGGGTGCTGCTGCAGCGGCACTGGGAGACCGCGCAGGAGATCGAGATCCCGGTCGGCGAAGGTGGCCACGGCGGCGGCGACGCGATGCTGCTGGACGACCTGTTCCGCGGGGTGTCCGAGGACCCGCTGGGTCGGACGGCCGGCTACCTGGACGGCATCCGCAGCGTGATCGTGGGCGTGGCCGGCAACCAGAGCCTGGCGGAGCGGCGCCCCGTCGAGACAGCCGAGTACGGTCTGCCCCTGAACGAGGCCGCCGCCGCGGGCGTCGTCGCCACCGACGCGACCGAGCCGGTCACCTCCGGCGGATCGCGGTCATGAAGGTCGTCGTCACCGGTGGGGCCGGCCGGCTCGGCGCCAGTGTCGTGGCCGGCTTGGTCGAGCACGGCCACGAGGTGATCTCGCTGGACCGAGCCGTGCTGGAGGGCCTGCCCGCCGCCGAGCAGGTGGCGGTGGATCTCACCGACGCCGCGGCGACCGATGCGGTCCTCGCCCGGCTGCGGCCGGAGGCCGTGGTCCACCTGGCCGCCATCGCCACCCCGTTCAGCGCACCCGAGCCGGTCATCTGGGACACCAACACCTCGATCGCGTTCCACGTCCTGCAGTCCGCGGTCACCCACGGCGCCACCCGGGTGCTGGCCTCCTCCAGCCCGACGCCGCTGGGCTACGGCGCCCCGACGGGGTGGCGACCGGCGTACCTGCCGATCGACGAGCGGCACCCGCTGCGGCCGTGGAACGCGTACGCCGCCTCCAAGGCCGCCATCGAGCACCTGGTGGCGATGTTCGCCGCCCAGCAGGGCACCGCTGTCGCGCTGGGCAGCTTCCGCCCCTGCTTCGTGCTGTCACCCGAGGAGTGGGCGGGGGCGCCGACCCAGCAGGGCCACACGGTGGACGAGCGGCTGGCCGACCCGGCCCTGGCCGCGGTGTCGCTGTTCAACTACGTGGACGCCCGCGACGCCGCCGACTTCGTCGACACCTGGCTGGCCGGGGCAACGGAGCTGGAGAACGGGCAGACCTTCTTCGTCGGGGCCGCCGACGCCCTGGCCACCCGACCGCTGGCCGAGCTGATCCCGCGCTTCTTCCCCGGCACCGACGAGCTGGCCGCCGGCCTGACCGGCGACAGCCCCGCGTTCTCCATCGCCAAGGCCGCCGCGCAGCTCGGCTGGCGGCCGTCCCGGAGCTGGCGGACCGAGCTGGCTCCGGCCTCCCCTGACCTGTCCGTGGCGGGCACCAGGGACGCCCGTCGATGACGGCACCGGTGATCGAGGCGGTCCGGACCCGGCTGCTCACCCGGCAGCTGGTGCGTCCGTGGGGCGCCGACGTGCCCGAGCTGCACCTGATCGTGGTCGAGGTGGACGCCGGCGGGGCGACCGGGACCGGCTTCAGCTGGACCCCGACCATCGGCCCGTACGCGGTGCAGGCGCTGCTCGACCACGACCTCGCCGCGTTCGCCGTCGGCCGGCCGGCCCACCCCGAGCTGCTCTGGGACGACGCCTGGGCCCACCTGCACGAGGCGGGCGGAGGTGGGGTGACCACGATCGCGCTGGCCGGTCTGGACCTGGCGCTGTGGGACCTGCGGGCGCGCACCCTCGGCAGCTCGGTGGCCGGGCTGCTCGGTCGCCGCACCGACCGCCTGCCCGCGTACGGCAGCGGGGTGAACCTGCACTACTCCCTGGACGAGCTGGTCGCCCAGGCCGAGCGCTGGGTGGCCGCGGGCTACCGGGGCGCCAAGATGAAGGTCGGCAGCCCCGACCTCGACCGCGACCTCGAGCGGGTGGCGGCGGTCCGCGAGGTCCTCGGACCGGAGCGCTGGCTCGCCGTGGACGCCAACCAGCGCTGGGACCTGCCGACCGCCGAGCGCGCGATCCGGGCCCTGTCCCGCTTCGATCTGCGGTGGATCGAGGAGCCGCTGCGGGCCGACGACCTGCCCGGCCACGCCACCCTGCGGCGGCGGATCGAGGTCCCGCTGGCCTGCGGGGAGAACCTCCACACGCTCTACCGCTTCCGCGAGTTCGTGGCCGCCGACGCCATCGACATCCTGCAGCCCAACATCGTCCGGGTCGGTGGCATCACGCCGTTCCTGCGGATCGCCCAGCTGGCCCGGTCCAGCTCCCGGGTGCTGGCTCCGCACCTGCTGCCCGACCTGTCGGCGCAGCTGGCCGTGACCTGCCCGGGTACGGTCTGGGTGGAGGAGGTCGAGGACGCCGGCTGGGAGTCTCTCGGGTTCGTCACCGCGCCGACCGCGGTCCGCCGCGACGGCGGCGACCTGGTGGTCGAGGAGCACCCCGGTCTGGGGTTCACCTTCGCGACCGAATCCGACCGGTCCGCCTAGCCACCCGACCCGACCCGCCAGCCGCACGATTCAGCCAGCCCCACGATCCAGCCAGCCCCCGACACCGATCAGCACGCCCGGGACCGTCCGGGCCCACACGAGGAGACGACGTTGACCGACACGCGCACCCCGGACGCCAGCACCGTCCTCACCGCCGGAGCGGCCGCTGCCGCGGCGGCGGCTGCGGCTCCCGCCCTCGCCGCCACCTCGCGGGAGGAGCGGGCCCGTTGGCTCGAGGCGGTGGCCGACGCTCTCGATGCCGCCGGTGACGAGCTGGTTCCCCTCGCCGTGGCCGAGTCGCACCTGCCGGAGGCGCGGCTGACCGGTGAGGTGGCCCGGACCACCGGGCAGCTGCGGCTGTTCGCCGCGGTGCTGCGGGACGGCGGCTACCTGGAGGTCGTCGTCGACCACGCGCGGCCGGAGGCCACCCCGCCGCAGCCCGAGCTGCGCCGCCTGCTGGTCCCGACCGGCCCGGTGGCCGTCTACGCGGCCAGCAACTTCCCGTTCGCCTTCTCCGTGGCCGGCGGCGACACCGCGTCGGCGCTGGCCGCCGGGTGCCCGGTCGTGGTGAAGGCCCACCCGGGGCATCCCGAGCTGTCCCGGCGCACCGCGGCCGTGGTCTCGGCGGCGTTGACCACCGCAGGCGCGCCGGAGGGCGCGTTCGCTCTGATCGAGGGCACCGAGGAGGGCCGGGTCCTGATCCAGGAGCCGGCCATCAGCGCCGGCGCCTTCACCGGCTCGCTCGGTGGCGGACGCGCCCTGTTCGACCTGGCCAACGGGCGTCCCGCCCCGATCCCCTTCTACGCCGAGCTGGGCAGCATCAACCCGGTGGTGGTGACCGCCGAGGCTGTCGCCGCCGACGGTGAGTCCCTCGCCTCCGGTCTGGTCGGGTCGTTCACCCTGGGCGGCGGACAGTTCTGCACCAAGCCCGGTGTGGTGTTCGTCCCCCGCGACGCCGGTTTCGAGCAGCAGGTCGCCGCAGCCAGGGGCGGCGCCAAGGCGGCACCGCTGCTGAACGAGCGGATCGCAGCCGGTTTCGGCCAGGGTCTGGAGGCCCTGGCCGGGCCCGACGCCGTCGAGCTGGTGGCCGGCTCGCGCTCGTCCGCCGACGCCGACGCACCCGCGCCGCTGGTGCTCTCCACCACCGCCGCGGCGGTGGTCGCCGACCCCGAGGCCCTGCTGGAGGAGTGCTTCGGCCCGGTCACCCTGCTGGTGTCGTACGCCTCCACCGACGAGCTGACCGCGGCCCTGAGCTCGCTCCAGGGCAGCCTGACCGGCACCGTCCACGCCGCCGAGGGGGAGGACGTCACCGCCCTCGCCGCGCTGCTCGCCCCGCGGGTGGGGCGCCTGCTGTTCGGCGGCTGGCCGACCGGGGTCGCCGTGACCTGGTCCCAGCACCACGGCGGCCCCTGGCCCGCCACTACCTCACTGCACACCTCGGTCGGGGCCACCGCGATCCGCCGGTTCCTCCGGCCGCTCACCTTCCAGGACGCCCCCGAGTCGGTGCTGCCGCCGGAGCTGCACGAGAGCAACCCGCTCGGCGTACCTCGCCGGGTGGACGGCGTGCTGGAGGTCTGAGGCGGCGGGCGGGCGCCTGTTGCGTCGAACTCAGCTCGACCCGGCTCACCGACGGCGTGTCGCGCTGTCTGCGGTCCGGTCGAGCTGACGTCGCCGCACGAGCGACCGTGGCCTTCGTGGCCTGTGGCTGACTGCCCCGGGTGGCCAGCCGGAAGACTCCGCCAGTCGACGGCAACTCCGGCGGCCCCGCACGTCTCGGCGCTGAACATTCCGACAATCGACCGCAACTCGGCGGTCCTGCACGCCACGACGCTGAACATTCCGTCGATCGACGGAGACTTCGGCCTCCTCGGGCGCGAAGCGCGTCAAACACCGTCGACTGACGAAAAGTTCAAGCTCCCAGCCCGTACGGCGCAGGACAACCCGTCGACTGACGGAAAGTTCCAGCAACCCGCCCGGGCGGCGCAGCACAACCCGTCGACTGACGGAAAGCTCAAGCCCCCAGCCCGCACGGCGCAGCACGACCCGTCCACGGACGGAAAGC
>JBMDXL010000754.1:0-2627 GCA_048594465.1 Microlunatus sp.
AACGGGATGCTGATCTCCAGCGGGGTCGTAGCCGTCAGCGAGGGGCTCATCGGTGGGCGGTGCCTTTCACTCGGAGAGGGCTTCTGCGGCCGCTAGGGGCGACGGCTCTGGCAGCGTTGCCGTCGCGGCCATGCCGCCGCCTGTGTAGTTGAGCGCCTCCTCGAACGCGGTCCGCTGATGGCGGAGCAGAATCCGAGGGAGCTTGCTCCCCCTGAGCAAGATGCACACGCCGCGGTCCAGGGTCATCATCGTCTCCCGCAGCCACAGTGGAAGGTTGTAGAGGCTGAGGGCTTGCTCGGCGTCGTCCGACTTGTCCTGGCGGAAGATGTGCACAAGTTCGCACTCCCGGATCAGCGACCACAGATCGGAACTTGGGCTGATGTCCGAGAGGTGGTGCAGCACCGTGACGACCGAGGCCCCGACACCGCGGCCGCGCTTGGCGATCGCGCGGAAGATGGCGGGCACTCCAACGAGGTTCTCGGCGTTGTACGCCTCTTCCAGCACCAAGATCTTGTCGCCGGGCATCCGTGCCCAACGGGCCATGATGAAGGTCGACATGATCGCCATCACCAGGCCGAGCGCCGGCGATCCCTCCGTCAGTGACGAGGTGTCGATGACGAGCAGACGGTTATCCAGGTCCAGCGGCGATCCGTCGGCGTTCCTGCTCTCGCCGTCGATGAGTCCGGAGAGGTCACCACTGATGAACCGGTCGAGGTTCATCGCCAGGCCCAGGCCCCAGCGCACAAGGACGCGCTCGTCGACCAGGCCCAGCCCGGCCACGATCTTCTGGCCGTTCTCGTCTACGGGACCGGGCACGTCGGACGGGTCGGGCCGGTAGAGCGCGTCGACGACGTCGGACAGAATCGCCACCCTGCCGGCATCGGCCGCCCGCCGCAGCGCCGTCCGGTGGGCACACCGCAGCGCATAGTGGGGCGCCATGTCGGCGGTGTCGATGAGTGGCCCGCCGGTGGCTTCCTGGGCCACCATCAGCAACAGCTCGTCCTGGCCGACCAGAGTGTGTTCGGACCCTGACACCGTGATGGCCGGGTCGAGGATGTTGATCACCGCCCCACAGCCGGGCCTCCGGTCGAACCGCAGCCACAGCCCACCGAGCGCAGCGGCCACCTTCGCGTACTCCCCGACTCCCGCTACGGACGGATCAACCTCGCCGGACTTGGTCGCGCCGAGACCGCCCTGCTGGATCTTCCGGTCAAATACGGCCACCCGAGTGCCGAGCGCCCAGGGTCGGATCACGTACTGGTTCTTGACGGTGGTGCTCTTGGCCATGTCGACACCGCCGAAGACGCACACGTTCGGGGATCCGATGAACTTTCGCTCGTGCCGATACATCCGGTGCGGGTCTCCTGTCACCGGCAGGCCTGTCACGTCGTCCAGACCAGCCAGTGGTCCCAGCAGCGGCGGCTCAGTGGAGACGAGCGCCGCATCTAGGCACTCAGCTTGCCGACTGGTGGTGAAGATCGGCACGTCCCGTACGGCGTCCCACCCGCATCTACGGAGCCACTCGCGGAGCCTGCGCTGGTTCTTAGCCCTCCTCCGCTGCGACCACGTTGACCGGGTGAGTTCTGCAGCAGTCTGCACAGCGTGGCCGACCTCGGCAGCGTCCAAGTTGTTGTTCATACTCCTGCGATCCCCCGTCCCAGCGGAAGGCATGTCAACATCGCCTGCGCGTGCCGACCGTCGCGCCACCGCCACCGGGAAAACCCGGTGCTGGCGGCGAGCGTCTGTACCGAGTTCCGGGCGCGCTGAAGCTGAGGTGCCGACGGCGCTGAGACGAGCATGCGAACCATGGGCAACACCCCGGCGTGCTGCCCGCGCCCGACATCGTTGAGGACAAGCTGGGCGGCGTCTTCGCGGCTCTCCGGCACTCCAGTGGACACGACGCCGCGCTTGTTCTGACTGATGACGCTGGCCCTGGCGCTGGTCATCGCACCCCTCGCCCTTCCCACGGCCACGTGCTGCGGCAGGAGCCGGAACTGGCTGATGACAGTCCGATACATCCCGGGGGGCGCCTCGACGATCAGCTGTGACAGGAGCCGACCCGACACCAGGTCCAGCGGCCACCCATCGGTGGGGACGTCGCCGATCGCGTGGTGCCAGGTGATTCCCGCTTCCTCGTCGTGGCTGATGAGCGACCGGCCGTCACGAGCCTGTGCGAAGGCCGGGAAGCCGTCGAGTGTGCGGCCGATGCCGCTCAGATCCTCCGGTGAGCGGGAAGGCAGGTAGAGGTGGCGAATTAGGGCACCCAGGCTGCGCGGGGGGACACCGCCCGGAAGCGCGGGATACCCCGCCTCCTCCAACATCAGACCCACTTCGCCCGTGACCAAGAACGCGGTCTCCGCCAGGCCCTCGTCCGACACCTGGCCAAGATCGGCCCGGCACCGGTCGGCGAGGGCGTCAATCGGCATCCTGAGAACCACGTAGGTGGCGTAGCCCTCCGACCGCTCCGCCACCAGGTCACCGAGGGCCGTCATGGAGTTCGCCACCTCAGGAGGCAGGTCGGACCGAAGCTCCGACTCCATGTGGCGGCGGTAGTCCTGCCCTGTGGCGGGCACTGCGTGGGTGATCATGTCGAGCTGGTCGACCGGAAGGTTGTCGTCGTTGGCGAT
>JBMDXL010000755.1:0-2100 GCA_048594465.1 Microlunatus sp.
GCCGACCCACTGGTCACCGATCAGGGCGACGCGGACGCCGCCGATCGGGCCGGTGAACGGCAGACCGGCGAGCTGGGTGGACAGCGAGGCGGCGTTGATGGCCACCACGTCGTAGGTCTTGTTCGGGTTCAGGGCCATCACGGTGACGACGACCTGGACCTCGTTGCGCAGGCCCTTGACGAAGCAGGGGCGCAGCGGACGGTCGATCAGCCGGCAGGTGAGGATGGCGCCCTCGCTCGGGCGGCCCTCGCGACGGAAGAACGAGCCGGGGATGCGGCCGGCGGCGTACATCCGCTCCTCGACGTCCACCGTCAGCGGGAAGAAGTCGATGGCGTCGCGCGGCTTGCTCTGGGCCGTGGTGGCCGAGAGCAGCATGGTGTCCTCGTCGAGGTACACCACCGCCGAGCCGGCGGCCTGGCGGGCGAGGAGACCGGACTCGAAGCGGACGACGTGCTAGCCGTGCGCTCCGTTGTCGATGGTCGCCTCAGTGAACTGAAGGTCGGGTCCCTCCACAGGGATGCTCCTACTCTGACGCCGATCTGGCGCCGTTGTGGGGACTGCATCCACACACCCTGGGCTGACGTGCGTCATCGCCTGGGACCCCGTCGTCGCGACGGAGCCGGTACGAGGCGAGGGCCGGTCTTCGATCGAGGTCCGCGGGGCCGCTCCGTCGAAGGAGCCGGGTCCCGAAGACCACTACCGGAGACCGAGCATGCGCTCGTGAGCTCGTGTGGGATGCAATCACCGTTGGTTCGTGGCTTGTGCAGTTGTTGTTGAGTTGTGGGTGAAACAGCGGAGCGGCCCTCCTGAGCCCCTGGGGGCTGCGGAGAACCGCTCCGGCGAGGTCAGCGGCGCAGGCCGAGACGCTCGATCAGCGACCGGTACCGCTCGATGTCGGTCTTGGCCACGTAGTTGAGCAGGCGACGACGCTGGCCGACGAGCAGCATGAGGCCGCGACGGCTGTGGTGGTCGTGCTTGTGCTCCTTGAGGTGTTCGGTCAGGTGCGCGATCCGCTTGGTGAGCACCGCGACCTGGACCTCCGGGGACCCGGTGTCGCCTTCGCTGGTCGCGTACTCGGCGATGATCTTCTTCTTCTCTGCAGCGTCGAAAGACACTCAGTTCTCCCTTCGGTTTCCCGTTGCGCGGCGCCCCCTGACGTCCTCGATGAGGTGCACACGGTGTGCGGTGGGAGCTCTTGGGTATCCGCGGCCGTTCGAACGGCGTCTGTCAGGTTACCAGCGGGCGTGAACGAACACCCAATCCCGGACGGGGTCGGGCTGGTCGCGAGCCGGCGCCTTGACCGGACCAGCGTACGTCCGTACGGTAGGAGATGTCTTGAAAGCGCTTACACCCATGTCGCGACCGCTCGGACCTGCGACGCCGCACCGACGAAGGAGTCGACCATGACCGCCGTTTCCCGCCGACATCTCCTGCTGGGAGGCGCCTCCCTGGCCGCCGCCGGCGCGCTGAGCACGCCGATCTCCACCGCGTTCGCCACCCCCGGTGAGCGGCGCAGGCCCTCGGCCCCTGCGCGGATCCAGCGCTGGGCCGCCGACACCTGGGCCTGCCTGGTGGCCATGACCGACGAGAAGACCGGACTGACCGCCGACAACCTGGACGGGCCGCTGGCCGAGAAGAACCGCAGCGGCTACACCTCCCCCACCAACATCGGCGGCTACCTGTGGAGCGCCGTCGTCGCCCGCGACCTGGGGCTGATCTCCCGGAGCGAGTGCACCCGCCGGATCCGGCAGACGCTGACCACCTTGGACCGGCTCGACCACCACCGACCCAGCGGCATGTACTACAACTGGTACGCCGAGGCGACCGGCGAGGTGCTGACCACCTGGCCGGACAGCGGCGACACCGTGGTGCCGTTCCTGTCCAGCGTCGACAACGGCTGGCTGGCCGCGGCGTTCATGCTGGTGGAGAAGGCCGACCCGGCGAACCGCCGGCTGGCCTCGAAGCTGGGCGACCGGATGAACTTCGCCGCCTACTACAACCCCGAGGCGGGCGTCGGCCGGGCCGGTCTGCTGCGCGGCGGGTTCTGGGACACCGACCCGAAGCGCGACGCGGTGGTCGGCAACTACCTCGGCAGCGGTC
>JBMDXL010000756.1:0-4966 GCA_048594465.1 Microlunatus sp.
ACCCGTCGGCCGGCCTCGGTCAGGGCGCGGAGCACACCCATCGCCATGTGGTCGTTGGCCACGAAGATCGCTGTCACCTCGGACCGGGCGGCCAGGCGGCGGCCCAACCGGTAGCCGGTCCGGGCGCTCCAGTCGCCGAACAGGACCCGCGGGACGGGCGCACCCGCGGCGACCAGGGCGTTGCGCCACCCCTGTCGCCGTTTCTCGGCGGCGTCCCCGTCGCGCGGCCCGGCGACGTGGACGACGGTGCGGTGCCCCAACCCCAGCAGGTAGTCGGTGGCCTCTCGCGCGGAGGCGACCTGGTCGACGTCGACGACCGTCTGCCGGGGCAGACCGGCGATCCGGCCGGCGCTGGTGATCACCGGGACGTCGACGAGCAGACCCGCGTCGAACCGGGCGAGGTGGCTGGGGACCTCGATCACCAGCCCCTCGATGCCGCGGTCGAGCAGACTCTCGACGCCCTCGCGCACCGACCCGGGGTCGAGGTCCGGCACCGTGGCCAGTGCCAGCGTGTAGCCGTGCCGACGGGCCGCCTGGTCGACGCTGAACAGACGTCGGGCCGGTCCGCTCAGGGACGCCCCGACGACGAGCATGCCGACGGTGTGAGTCCGTTGCCGGGCCAGCGCCCGCGCCGCGACGTTGGGGCGGTAGCCGAGCTCCTCGATCACCGCGATCACCTTGTCGCGGACGTCGGGACGCACGTACGGCGCATTGTTCACGACCCGCGAGACGGTCTTCTGGGACACACCGGCCCGCCGGGCCACGTCGACCATCACCACCCCGCGGGAGGTCGACCGCACCGCGCCCATGCGGCGTCTCCCTTCGACGTTGACTGCGTAGTCAGAGCCTGCTGACTACGCAGTCAACAATGTGAACGTTCATGTGTCAAGAGGTCCGCGGGCGCTGGTGTCGGACCCGGACCCGCCCGTAGGGTGCACACCTCGGGTGCCGACGTCGGCCATGCCGACGTGGCACCTCCCCGGCCCCCGAAGGAGACCCACGATGACCACCTCCCCCGGTGTCCGACGCCGTCGGGTGCAGACCCTCGTCGCCCTGACCGCCCTCGGCCTGGCGGCCGGGCTGCTGAGCGCCTGCGGTTCGGACGCGGACCAGAGCGGCCCCGCTCCCGCCACCGGCTACGACCAGCGCGGGCCCATCCGGTTCGTGACGGGCAAGGACGTCTCCGGAGAACGCGCCAAGGAGGTCGCCGCCTGGAACGCCGACCACCCGGACGAGAAGGTGGAGATGATCGAGCTGCCGGAGGCGGCCGACCAGCAGCGCCAGCAGCTGATCAACAACGCCCAGCTGCGTTCCGACCAGTTCACCGTGATCCGGATCGACGCGGTCTGGACCGCCGAGTTCGCGGCCAACAAGTGGGTCGACGAGATCACCACCGAGCAGTTCCCGATGGACGGCTACCTGCCCGCGACGATCGACACGGTCACCTACTTCGACAAGCTGTACGCGGTCCCCGACGCCACCGGGGCCGGTCTGCTCTACTACCGCAAGGACCTGCTGGATGCCGCCGGGCTGGAGCCACCGACCACCTGGGCGGAGATGGAGGCGGCCTGCACGAAGATCAAGGCCGAGGCGGGCAACGGCGACCTGTTCTGCTACGGCGGTCAGTTCAACAAGTACGAGGGGCTGACGGTCAACTTCGCCGAGGCGGTGGCCTCGGCCGGCGGTGGCATCACCACCGAGGGCAAGCCGACGGTGAACACGCCGGAGGCGCGGGCGGGGCTCGACTTCCTGGTCGACGGGTTCGCCAGCGGGATGATCCCGAAGGGTGCCATCACCTGGCAGGAGGAGCAGGGGCGCCAGGCCTTCCAGGACGGCAAGCTGATCTTCCTGCGCAACTGGGCCTACGTGTACGCCCTGGCCGAGAAGACCGACGGCTCGTCGAAGGTGGCCGGGAAGTTCGCCGTCGCCCCGCTGCCCGGCAAGGACGGACCGGGGGTGTCGATGCTGGGGGGCAACAACTTCGCCATCTCCTCCTTCGCCACCAACAAGGCCACCGCGGTGGACTTCATCTCCTACCTCAACTCGCCGGAGGCGCAGCGCAACCGGCTGCTGAAGACCTCGACTCCCCCGCCGCTGGCCAGCCTCTACACCGATCCCGAGCTGGTGAAGGTCTACCCGTACCTGCCGGCGCTCAAGACCTCGATCGAGAAGGCGCAACCGCGCCCCACCGTCGTGAAGTACGGCGACGTCACCCTGGCCATCCAGGACTCCGCCTACGGAGCCCTGCAGGGCCAGGTCGCGCCGGACGCGGCCCTGGCCTCGTTGCAGACCAAGCTGCAGGGTCTGATCAGCTGAGCCGACGTCGTCGGCGGGCTCGACTCACCCGGGCGAGAGGGCCCCGTCGGGCAGCGGCGGATGACCCGGCGGGTGCGGCACCGGACCGTCGAGCAGCGGATCGGCGGTGACCGCCATCCAGGTCGCCAGCCGGGCCCGCAGGTCGGCCAGCACGTCGGCGTACGCGGGGTCGTCGACCAGGTTGACCTGCTCGAGCGGATCGAGCACCAGGTCGTGCAGCCGCTCGCCCGCCAGCGGGCGACCGGCCCAGCCGGCGTCGACCCAGAGGTCCTTGCTGGCCGAGTCGTCGACGTTGGCCCGTCGCGGCGCGCGCCAGTCGGAGAAGTCCCGCAGATAGGACCACCGCCGGCTGCGGACGCAGCGCTGCGGCTGGTAGCTCACGTGGTAGGTGGACTCGGTGAACACCACCTCGTTGACCTCGCGGTCCTCCCGGACCGCCGGGAGCAGCGAGCGTCCCTGCAGCCAGGGTGGCCGGTCCAGCCCGAGCAGGTCGCAGAAGGTCGGGAACAGGTCGATCTGGGACACCAGGGCCTCACACAGCCGACCGCCGGTGAAGCCACCCGGCCCCCGCATGATCAGCAGCACGCCGGTGCCGGCGTCGGTGAGCGTGCCTTTCCTCCCCGGCAGGGCTACCCCGTGGTCGGTGGTGATCACCACCAGGGTCGACTCGCGCAGACCGGCGGCGTCGATCGCGTCCAGGATCTGCCCGTAGGCGTCGTCGGCCACCCGCGCGGCACTGTGGAAGCTCGCGATGTCGGAGCGGGTCTCGGGGGTGGAGGGCAGGCCAGGAGGTGGTGCCACGTACGACTCGTCGGCCCCCGGGTAGCCGAAGGTCCCGCCGCCGTCCGGCATCGTGTGGGTCTCGAAGAGCCCGACGGACAGGAAGAACGGCCGGTCGTGACCACGGCCGAGGAAGTCCAGCACGCCGGGGAGCAGCTCCGCCGCCCGCGGTCCGGTGCTGGGCAGCAGCTCGGCGTACCCGAGAGCCGCGGGATCGAACGGGTCGCTGACGTGCTGCTGGCCCACGACGGCGGTGTGGTAGCCGGCGGCCGCCAGCGTGTGGGCCAGGTGCTGGGTCGGGTCGGTCAGCCGGTGACCCCAGTGGGCCAGACCCATCATGCCGGCGCTGTGCGGTGCCTGTCCGGTCAGCAGCGCGGCGCGGCTGGGTGAGCAGGTCGGCGCCGCGGAGAACGCCTGCCCGAAGAGCACACCCTCCGCCGCGAACCGCTGCAGACGCGGGGTCGGCACCGCGGCCCCGTACGGCGACACGAAGCGGCCGGTGTCGTGGGTGTGCAGGTAGACGATGTTCGGTCGCCCCGCACCCCCGCTCATCCCGGCCGCCGCGCTCACTGCCGCTGCGAGGTGCGGGCGATCGTCGGACCGGCCTTGACCGCCCGGGTCCGGGACGCGCGTCGCTCCTCCTCCGGCACCACCGAGGTGGACAGCACCACGATCGAGTGCGGCTGGATGGAGTGCTTGGTGCGTGCCTTCCACGGCTTGGCGTCGACCGGGTCGACCGCGCCGGCGAAGGTGTCGAGACGGACCACCCAGTTGCTGCCGAACGCCTTGCCGGGCAGGGTGAAGCTGATCGGCTCGGACCAGGCGTTGAACAGCAGCAGGAAGTGGTCGTCGCTGATGCTGCGCCCCAGCGCGTCGAGCTCGGGGATCGCGTCGCCGTTGAGGAACACCATCAGACTGCGGGCGAAGCCGGAGTTCCAGTCGCCGTCGTCCATCTCGTGGCCGTCGGGACGGAACCACTCGATGTCGCCCAGCTCGCTCTTGCCGCCGTGCCGGGCGTCACCGGCGAAGAAGCGGCGGCGACGGAACACCGCGTGCTTGCGCCGCAGCGCGATCACCCCGGAGGTGTAGTCCAGCAGGTCCTTCTGCTCGGCGTCCAGGTCCCAGTCGACCCACGAGATCTCGTTGTCCTGGGCGTAGACGTTGTTGTTGCCGCCCTGCGTCCGACCGAGCTCGTCGCCGTGCGCCAGCATCGGCACACCCTGGCTGAGCATCAGCGTGGTGATGAAGTTGCGCTGCTGCCGCCAGCGCAGCGCGTTCACCTTGGGATCGTCGGTCGGTCCCTCGACCCCGCAGTTCCAGGACCGGTTGTGACTCTCCCCGTCGTTGCCGTTCTCACCGTTGGCGTCGTTGTGCTTCTCGTTGTAGGACACGAGATCGCGCAGGGTGAAGCCGTCGTGGGCGATGACGAAGTTGATCGAGGCGGTCGGCCGGCGGTCGGAGTGGTTGTAGAGGTCCGACGACCCGGTCAGACGCGAGGCGAACTCTCCGAGGCTGGCGGGCTCGCCGCGCCAGAAGTCGCGGACGGTGTCGCGGTACTTGCCGTTCCACTCCGTCCACAGGGGCGGGAAGTTGCCGACCTGGTAGCCGCCGTCGCCGAGGTCCCAGGGCTCCGCGATCAGCTTGACCTGCGAGATCACCGGGTCCTGCTGGATGATGTCGAAGAACGCCGAGAGCTTGTCGACCTCGTGGAACTGCCGGGCCAGGGTGGCGGCCAGGTCGAACCGGAAACCGTCGACGTGCATCTCCTGGACCCAGTAGCGCAGCGAGTCCATGATCAGCTGGAGCACGTGCGGGCTGCGCATCAGCAGGCTGTTGCCGGTGCCGGTGGTGTCGTAGTAGTGCGCCTGGT
>JBMDXL010000757.1:0-10601 GCA_048594465.1 Microlunatus sp.
GGAGCGGCAGCGCTCGATCGTCAGCGACGAGCTGGCCGAGATCGTGGAGAAGTACGGCGACGACCGGCGGACCACGATCATCGCCGCCGACGGCGACCTGTCCGACGAGGACCTGATCCCGGACAACTCGGTGGTGGTCACGATCACCCGCGGCGGGTACGCCAAGCGGACGCTGACCGAGGCGTACCGGGTGCAGAAGCGGGGCGGCAAGGGTGTTCGCGGGGCGAGTCTGCGGACCGACGACATGGTGGCCCACCTGTTCGCCACCAGCAACCACCGCTGGATCCTGTTCTTCACCAACAAGGGCCGGGTCTACCGGGCCAAGGTGTGGCAGCTGCCGGAGGCCGGTCGTGACGCCAAGGGCTCGCACGTCGCGGGTCTGCTCTCGTTCCTGCCGGACGAGGAGATCGCCGAGGTGCTGGCCATCTCCGACTACGAGGTCGAGCCCTATCTGCTGCTGGCCACCAAGCGCGGTCTGGTCAAGAAGAGCCCGTTGCCGTTGTACGACTCCCCGCGCCAGGCCGGCATCATCGCGGTCAACTTCCGGGATGACGACGACGAGCTGATCGGGGCGCAGCTGTGCTCGGCGGACGACGACGTGCTGCTGATCTCGACCAAGGGTCAGGCCATCCGGTTCCCGGCGAACGACGACCAGCTCCGGCCGATGGGCCGGGCGACCTCGGGTGTCACCGGGATGAAGTTCCGCGCCGGTGACGAGCTGCTGTCCCTGTCGGTGATCCGGGTCGGGGAGGACGACGCCGACCGCTCGGTGTTCACCGTCACCGACGGCGGTTTCGCCAAGCGCACCCGGGTCTCGGAGTACCGGGAGCAGGGTCGGGGCGGACTCGGCATCAAGGCGATGAAACTCAACGAGGACCGCGGTTCGTTGGTCGGGGGACTGGTGGTGTCCGACAACGACGAGGTCATCGCCATCAAGGCAAGTGGGCAGATCACCCGCAGCGCGGTGTCCGAGGTGCCGGTCAAGGGCCGTGACACGATGGGTGTGAAGTTCGTCGGTGTGGCTGACGACGACTCTGTCGTGGTCATCGCACTGAATCCGGAGACCGCCGAGGTTCCGGAGCTCGCCGAGGACCCGGCCGCTGAGCCGGGCACAACCGAAGACGCAACGGACCTCGACCAGGCGGCGACCGCAGGGACCGAGGACACCATCACCGGCTCAGCGGAGTCGGACGAGGTCGATCCGACGCCGGTGGACGGCGACGGCGAGCCCGAGTCCGGTGACGGGGTCGAGGAGGACGAACAGTGAGTGAAGGCAACGGACGACCGAGCGACCGCGCCCAGGACACCCCCGGGCCGGATGCCGACGACGCGAACGACCAGACCCTGACGCACCCGGCCGCCACGGCGTGGCCGGGATCGTCGCGGCCGGCGGGCCAGGGTGGCTCGACGACCGGTGGCGCCGGTCCTCGGAGTGCGTCCAGCGCCACCCGGCCGGGGTGGCCGTCCGCGTCGTCGGCTTCCTCCGGCTACTCGGCGCGGTCCTCGTCCTCGGCGCCGCGGTCCGCTCCGTCGGGCTATTCGGCGCGGTCCGCCCCGTCGGCCACACCGCTGCCGGCGACCGGCCAGGGTTCCTCGCACGGTGCGGGGGCGAGCCGCGGTCCGGCGGCCGCGCCCGGCTACGGGTCTGCTCCGTCGGCCCAGTCGGCGTACTCCGCCCGCTCGGCCGCCAGCGCGTCCCCGCTGGCCAACGGTGGGGGTGGCCCGGGCACGCCGTCGGCGGCGCCCGGCTCGGGCTCGTCGGTGTCGTCGGCCTACTCGGCGGCCTCCGCCCAGTCCGCGCGCTCGGCCTACACGGGCGGTTCCGCGCCGTCGGCCCGTTCCGCGGGTTCGGGCTACTCGGCCAACTCCGCGTACTCGGCCCGTTCGGCCGCGTCCGCCACCCCGGTGACCGGGCCGTCGCCGGAGACGGCCGCGCCCGGTGACTCGGGACGGGGCCCGGCGTCCGGCGCCAGTGCAGCGTCCGCCTCGTCAGCCCCGCGCTCGTCGGCCTCGGCCTCGCCGGTGCCGTCCCCGCAGCCCGGCCCGGCACCCTCGGTGCCGTCTGCCGGCGCCTCCGGCCCGGATGGATCGACCGGCGACGCGCCGCCCAAGAAGTCGCTGCTGGAGCGTCTCGGTCTGAAGAAGTCCGGTCCGGCCAGTGCCGCCGGCGCCCGTACCGGCGCCTTCGGTGCCCCCGGCCAGGAACGGTCCGCGAGCGGGTCGGACACCGACGCGGCCGGATCCTCCAGCACCACGTCCACGCCGTCGTCGACGGCACCGTCGTCGAGCGGGCCGACCCCGGGTCTCGCCGGCGGGACCACCGCCGGAGCTGCCGCGGCCGCGGCCGGCGCCCCGGCTGCGGCGAGCCCAGGTGCGAGCCGCACCCCGTCGGTCCCCGCCAACTCGCCCTGGGCCCGTCCCAGCACTCCGTCGGGCCTGCGTCCCGGGGGCGCGGAGGCGACGGCGCGCGAGGGTGCGGTGGCGCCGGGTCCGTACACCCCGAACGTGCCGGCCTCGTCGTCCTCGGCCACCGCTCCGGCTTCGGCCACCTCGGCTCCCGAGGTGAAGCCGCTCTACCGGGCCGACTCCACGGCCACGGCGCCGCAGTCGCGGTTCCCGCAGCCCGTCGCCCCGGAGAGCACGCCCGAGGACGGTGCCGCGGCGCCGCTGGAGGAGACGGCCGGACCGAGCACGGCCGTGCTGCCCGCCGTCACGGCGGCGGCACCGGTGGCCGCGTCGGCCACGTCGGCCGACGCCGCGGCCGCGGCCAAGGCCAAGGCGGGCAACGCCCGGCGGACGCGCAAGGCCCGGCTCCGGCTGTCCCGCCTGGATCCGTGGTCGGTGATGAAGACGTCGTTCCTGTTCTCCATCGCGGCCGGCATCATGCTCGTCGTCGCCGTGTACGTGATCTGGACCGTCCTGTCGACGTCCGGGCTGTTCGACTCCGTCAACGAGATCGTGGCCAGCGTGGTCTCCACGCCGGGTGACACGACCCCGTTCCGGATCGAGGAGTACATCAACACCCAGAAGGTGATGGGGGTCAGCGCGCTGATCGCCTGCGTCGACGTGGTGATCTTCACCGCGCTCGCCACCCTCGGCTCGTTCCTCTACAACCTGGCCGCGACCATGCTCGGCGGTCTGGAGATCACCCTCGCCGAGGACTGATCCCCGCTCAGCGGGACAACGGGAAGGACTCGGTGCGATGTCGCGCCGAGTCCTTCCCGTTCCGCCCGGCCGTCGAACCGATTTGAGGGATGCCTCCCGGATCGACTAGGGTTGGCGATCGCGCCGGGATTACCGGAGCAACCCCCGGGCCTATAGCTCAGACGGTTAGAGCGCTGCCCTGATAAGGCAGAGGTCAGTGGTTCAAGTCCACTTAGGCCCACCCGACACCCCTCGTGCTTCGTCCCTGACGGCCCTTGCCGCGCTCTGCAGCCGACCCACCGCCGGTCCCATGTTTCCGTCACGCGTGGTCGGCACCTTCCGACCCTGCTGACCGATCGCCTGGCGGAGTGCTCGGGACCTTCGGCGGTAGTGCGGGGGAGATCCTCTCTGCCACGATCGCGCCCATGAGCCTCCCCTCACGAGCGTCGGACGCCACCCGACGGCGCATCGCCACGGCCAGTGACCATCTGCCCTTCGACGACGTCCAGGACTTCGCGGACGCCGATCGGGGGTTCGTCGCCCGCGGCGAGCCGCGCCAGATCAGGGCGGCGGACGGCCGGGTGGTCTGGGACCTCGACGCGTACGGGTTCCTCGACGGTCCGTCACCGGACACCGCCCACCCGAGCCTGTGGCGGCAGAGCCAGCTGCTGGCCAGGGACGGTCTCTACGAGGTCCGGCCAGGGCTCTACCAGGTGCGGGGGTACGACCTCTCCGTGATGAGCCTGATCGAGGGCTCGACGGGCGTCATCGTGGTCGACCCGCTGATCAGCCGGGAGACAGCGGCCGCGGCGTTCGCGCTGTACCGCGAGCACCGTGGTGACCGACCGGTGACCGGCATGATCTACACCCACTCCCACATCGACCACTTCGGCGGTGTGAAGGGCCTTCTCAGCCAGGCCGACGTCGACGCGGGCCGCACCCCGGTCATCGCGCCCGCGGGGTTCATGGAGCACGCCGTCTCCGAGAACGTCTTCGCGGGCACCGCCATGACCCGTCGGGCCGGGTACATGTACGGCGCGGCGCTGGAGAAGGGACCGGCCGGCCAGATCGGAGCCGGTCTGGGCCTGACGACCTCGACCGGGGAGGCCACGCTCATCCCACCCACGGTCGACATCGGCGCCACCGGTCAGGAGCTGACGGTCGACGGGGTGCGGATCGTCTTCCAGGTGACGCCGGGCACCGAGGCGCCGGCCGAGCTGAACTTCTACCTGCCGGACCTGCGGGCCCTGTGCACGGCGGAGAACACGTCCCACACGCTGCACAACATCCTCACCATCCGCGGCGCGCTCGTCCGCGACGCCCACGCCTGGGCGCACTACCTCACCGAGACCATCGACCTGTGGGGCGCCGACCTCGAGGTGGTGTTCGCCTCTCACCACTGGCCCACCTGGGACCGTCACCGGGCCGTCGAGTTCCTGGCCCAGCAACGCGACCTCTACCTGTACCTCCACGACCAGACGCTGCGGATGATCAACCAGGGCTACCTGGGGGCCGAGATCGCCGAGGTGCTCGAGCTGCCGCCGGCGCTCACCGCGGCCTGGCACACCCACGGCTACTACGGCTCGGTGAGCCACAACGTCAAAGGCATCTACCAGCGCTATCTCGGCTGGTACGACGGCAACCCGGCCAACCTGTGGCCCCATCCCCCGGTCGAGGCCGCCCGCCGGTACGTCGAGGCCATGGGTGGAGCCGACGGCGCCCTCCGGGTCGCCCGGCGGGCGTACGACGAGGGTGACTACCGCTGGGTGGCCGAGGTCTGCAAGCACATCGTCTTCGCTGACGAGTCGCACGCCGAGGCCCGCTCCCTCCAGGCCGACGCCTTGGAGCAAATCGGGTTCGGCGCGGAGAACGGGACCTGGCGCAGCGCCTTCCTGGCCGGCGCCAAGGAGCTGCGCGACGGCGGGTTCGGCACCCCGATCTCGGTGCCCGCCGACCTGTTGAACGCTCTCACCGTCACCCAGGTCTTCGACAGCATCGCCATCCGCGTCGACGGTCCGCGGGCGTGGGACGAACGACTCGTGATCAGCTGGGTGCTCACCGACGTCGGCACGGTCCACGGGATGGAGCTGCGGAACGGTGTCCTGGTCCACCGTGCGATCCCCGCCCCCGTACCGGACGGCACGACGTTCACGCTCAGTCGTGCCGCACTCATCGGTCTGGTGACCGGCACCCTGGATCTGCCCACCGCGCTCGCCGACGGGACGGTGACCGTCGACGGCGATCCGCAGGTGCTCGGGCGGCTGGTCGGGCTGCTCGCCCCAGTCGATCCCGACTTCGCCATCGTCACCCCGTGAGCCCCCGACGAGAGCTGGACCGACCTGCCCGTTCGGGACGGTCCGGGCTGCCCGGACGGACGCCCGGGCGGACCTGGACGGGCGCTCGCCGCCGGTCGATGCTGAGGCTGGCGACGACCAGCGGAGGGTGACCAGACATGCCGACCGGACCCGCGCTACGCGCCGGCGACATGGTCGTCTGTCCGCTGATGGACGGCCCCAAGCCCCACGTCGGCGGTCCGATCACCCCGGCGGCGGCCGTGCCGACAGTCCTGATCGGGGGAATGCCGGCGGCGGTGGCGAACGCGGTGCCCGGTGGGATCGTCTGCGTCAGCCCCGCCCCCAACGGGATCGCCATGGGCAGCACGACGGTGCTGATCGGGAACTTCCCCGCCGCCCGGGTGGCCGACGTGTCGCTGCACGGAGCACCCATAGTCCCAGGTCCCGGCTGCCCGACCGTGATCATCGGCGGCTGACGGGCCGCCGGTCGCCGGGCCGCGTCGCCCTCGAGATGACGACGGGGCCGTGGGGACGGTCTGTTTCGACCGGTCCCACGACCCCGCGACGGCTCAGCCAGGCGTCAGTCGCCCGGCCACGACTCGATCAGATGAGGCCCTTCTGGGTCAGCCAGTCCTTGGCCGCCGTGTTGGCCGACGCCTTCTCCTGGCCCTCGACCCGGTCGCGCAGGGCGATCAGGTCGTCGGTGGTCAGCTGCGCCGAGACGGCGTTCAGGGTCTCGCCCAGCTGGTCGGTGTAGACCGAGTCCGCGACCAGCGGCACGATGTTCTGCGACGAGATCATGTTCTTCGGGTCCTGCAGGACGACCAGGTCCTCGGCCACCAGGGCCGGGGAGGTGGTGTAGATGTCGGCCACCTGGACGCTGTCGTCGACCAGGGCCTTGACCGTGTCCGGTCCGCCGAAGTCCTCGATCGGGACGAAGGTGACGTCGCCCTCCTTGGTGCCGACGCCGTACACGCTCTTCAGCCCGGGGATGCCGTAGCCGAGCTCGCCGAACTGCGGGTTGGAGCCCAGCTTGAACGGCACGATCTTGGACAGGTCGCCGATCTGGGTGAGGCCGTTGTCGGTCGCGGTCTTCTTCGTGACCACGTACGCGTCCTTGTCCTCGGCCGCGGCCGACTTCAGCACCCGCAGCTTGTCCTTGGCCACCGCATCGGTCAGGGCCGCGTCCACGTCGGCGGTGGTCCGCTGGGTGTACTCCGGGTCGTAGTACGCGAGCAGGTTGCCGTTGTACTCGGGGATCAGGTTGATCGAGCCGTCCTGCAGCGCCGGGATGGTCTGCTGGCGGGGGCCGATGTTGAACTTGGTCTCGACGTCGATCCCCTTGGCGGTGAGGGCCTGGGCGTAGATCTCGCCCAGGATCTCGCTCTCGGGGAAGGCGAAGGAGCCGACCACGATCTTGCTGCCGGCGGGCGCGTTCGACGCGGGGGCGGTCGGGTCGCTCGATCCGCAGGCTGTCAGGGCCGTGATCAGGGCGAGGACGGTCGCGGTGGCCGCGACCCGGGCGAACCGGAACCGCCCTCTCGTGTGCTTGGTGGTCATGGTGCTTCCCTTCGTGTCACGCGTTGGTGAGCGTGCTGGTGGTGGAGCGAGGACGTCGTGGACGACGCCGTCCGGCGTCGTCTGCCAGGCCCTTGGTGGCCGTGGCGCGTTGGAGGAGGGCGAACAGCCCGTCGAGCAGCAGGGCCAGCGCGGTCACCAGGATCGCGCCGCCCAGGATGAGGTCGTAGTCGTTCAGACCGATGCCGCTGGTGATGATCCGGCCCAGACCACCCAGGCCCGCGTACGAGGCGATCGTCACGGTGGCCACCACCTGCAGCACCGAGGCCCGCACGCCGCCGATGATCAGCGGCAGGGCCAGCGGGATCTCCACCTGGGTGAGGATCTGCCACTCGGTCATCCCGTTGGCCCGGGCCGCGTCGATGGTCTGACGGTCGACGGACTCCAGCCCGGAGTACGCGCCGGCGAGCATCGAGGGGATGGCCAGGATGATGAAGGCGATGGTGGCCCCCACGATCGGCGCGGTGTCGTACGACATCACGTAGCCGAACACCATCAGCAGGAAGAACAGCACGCCCAGGGTCGGCAGGGCCCGCATCGAGCCGGTGACGGCGATGACCGACTGCCGTCCCTTGCCGGTGTGACCGATGTAGAACCCGAGCGGCAGGGCGATCGCGGCGGCGATGACCACGGCGATCGCTGTGTAGACGAGGTGCTCGACCAGCCGGTCCTGGATCGGCAACGGGCTCTGGCTGCCGGGGACCCAGTTCGCCGGGTCCACGATCCACGCGAGTGCGCTCAGCAGCAGGTTCATCGCGCTCCCCCCGAGGCCGCCGCGTCGAGCGGAGACACCGCCACCCGACCGGACCGGCGCCGGAAGGGCAGCATGCCGCCGGTGTCGTTCCAGGGCATCAGCAGCCGACCGAGGGCCACGATGATCAGGTCGAAGACCAGGGCGAGCAGCAGGCTGATCACGATGCCGACCACGACCTCCTCGAGGATGCCGCGCTGCTTGCCGTTCTGGAACAGGTAGCCGAGGTTGGCCGAGCCGATGATCACCCCCACCGAGACCAGCGCGATGGTGCTGACCGACACGACCCGGATACCGGCCAGCAGCACCGGTCCGGCCAGCGGGAGCTCCACCCGCAGGAAACGGCCGCGCGGGGAGAAGCCGATCGCGGTGGAGGCGTCCAGGGTGGTCGGCTGGACCGAGGCCAGCGCGTCGGAGGCAGACCGGGCCATGATCGCCACGCCGTAGATCGTCAGGGCGACGACCAGGTTGGTCTCGTCCAGCACCCGGGTGGGGATGACCAGCGGCAGGATCACGAACAGGGGCAGCGAGGGGATCGTGTAGAGCAGGCTGCCGCCGGTGATCACGATCGCGCGCAGCACCCGGTTGTGGTTGGCCAGCCAGCCCAGCGGGATGGACAGCACGAAGCTGGCCACGATCGGGATGACCGACAACCGGATGTGGTTGAGGGTCAGAGTCCCGATCAGATCGAGGTTGGCCAGGGTCCAGTTCACCGCTGTGCGTCCTCCGGGTCGGACGACGTACCCGTGGCGGGCGCGCCGGGGGCGGCGTCACCCTCGAGGATGCCCACCGGGCGTCCGTCGCCGTCGACCACCAGGGTCAGCCCGCCGTCGCCCTGCCGCTGCTGCAGGTAGAGGTCGCGCTGACCGCGGTCGGCGCCGATGAAGCTGGCCACGAAGTCGTCGGCGGGCTCGGCCAGGATCTCGGCCGGGGTGCCGGCCTGGGCGATCACGCCGCCCTTCTTCAGGATCAGCACCTGGTCGGCGAGGGTGAACGCCTCGTCGATGTCGTGGGTGACGAAGACGATGGTCTTGCCCAGCTCACGCTGCAGCCGGTTCAGCTCGACCTGCAGGTCGGCCCGCACGATCGGGTCGACCGCCCCGAACGGCTCGTCCATCAGCAAGATGTTGGGGTCACTGGCCAGGGCTCGCGCCACGCCGACCCGCTGCTGCTGGCCGCCGGACAGCTGACGCGGATAGCGCTGGGCCAGCCCTCGGTCCAGCCCGACCTTGTCGAGCAGCTCCAGAGCCGAGGCGCGCGCCTCGGCCTTGCCGACGCCGTTGAGGATCGGGACCGTGGCTACGTTGTCGACCACCGTGCGGTGCGGCAGCAACCCGGCTGCCTGGAGGACGTAGCCGATGCTGCGACGCAGCTTGACCTTGTCCTGTCCGGCCACGTCGTCGTCGTCGATCAGCACCTGACCCGACGTGGGCTCGACCATCCGGTTGATCATCCGCAGCAGCGTGGTCTTGCCGCAACCGGACGACCCGACCAGCACCGTGGTCTTGTGGGAGGGGATGACGAAGTCGAAGTTCTCGACGGCCGTGGTGCCGTCGGGGAACGTCTTGCTGACGCCGCGGAACTCGATCATGGACGACGGCTCATTCCGTAGGAGTCAGACAGCGACCGGGCGAACAGGGACCAAGAAACAACTGAGAACGAGCACGAGCCTAACCCGTGCCGGTGAAGTCCTTCCGGCTGCAGCCGTGCTCCGGATGCTCCAGATCGTGACATCACCGCCGACCGAAGACTCCCGTGGTCCGTCCGAACGCGGCCCGGGCGCCCGCCGGTCACCCACCGAGACGGTCGATCCGGCCCCGGAGCAGGTCCTGGTCGACGGGGTTGTCGGTGAGCTCCAGGGCACGGCGGTTCGCCGACCGCGCGGCCTCGTGGTCACCCAGTGCGTCGAGCAGCTGGGCCCGGGTGGCGTGCAGCAGGTGGTAGCCGTCCAGTCGGTCCGCGATCGTCGCCAGCTCGGCCAGGGCGGCGGCGGGACCACTGACGTGGCCCAGGGCGATGGCGTGGTTGAGCCGGACCACCGGTGACGGGTCGTGGGTGAGCAGCAGGTCGTACAGGGTGAGGATCTGCAGCCAGTCGGTGTCCTCCCACGAGACGGCATCGGCGTGACAGGCGGTGATCGCCGCCTCCAGCTGGAACCGGCCCGGCCGACGGAAGGCGGCGGACCGGTGCAGATGGTCCTCGGCCCGGGTCAGGGCGTCCCGGTCCCACCGGCCCCGGTCCTGGTCGGCCAGCAGGACCAGGTGACCGTCGGCGTCCCAGCGCGTACGAGCGCGGGCGGACAGACCGGTCACCAGGGCCAGCAGTCCCCAGGCCTCCGGCTCCCCGGGGAGGGAGCGGGCGACCAGCTCGGCCAGCCAGACGGCGTCATCGGCCAGTCCGGGGTCGTCGGCCGACAGGTAGCCGGCGTTGTAGGTCAGGTAGATCGCGGTCAGCACCGCGTCCAACCGGCCGGCACGCTCCGCGCCGGTGGGCACGGCGAAGTCGATCCCGACGGCGCCGATCTTGCGTTTGGCCCGGACCAGCCGCTGGGCCCTGGTGGCCTCGGGGATCAGGAAGGCTCGCGCGATCTGCGGCGTGGTCAGACCGACCACCGCGCGCAGCATCAGCGCGAGCTGCGCCTCCGCCGCCAGGGCCGGGTGACAGCAGCCGAACAGCATCGGGATCCGCTCGTCGGCGGTGTCACCCGCGGCACCGCGCTCGGGGACGTGGCCGGCCGGGTCGGCGTCGGCCTCGGCCAGCAGCACGGCCCGACTGTCGGCGAAGGAGAGGCTGGCGACGGTCTCCTCCTCGCGGACCGACCGCCGGAGCCGGTC
>JBMDXL010000758.1:0-2359 GCA_048594465.1 Microlunatus sp.
GAGGCTGCGGTTGTCGAGGTCCAGGCTGAGCTCGATGATCTGGCCCCCGTCGATCTCGCCCTCGATGATGTCCACGGCCCGTTGGACGTCGACGTCGAACCCGGCGAGCTGCTCGTTCTCGGCCCGGACGTCGGCCTCCCAGACCACGATGAGGTTGACGAGGTCCAGGCTGACCTCGTTGATCAGGCCCCCGTCGATCTCGCCCTCGAAGATGTCCACGGCCCGATCGACGACCACTTCGACCACCGCGAGCTGCTCGTTCTCGGCCCGGTCGTCGGCGTCGGGGCGGTCGTCGGTGGGTCCGCTGATGATCGACTCGCCGGCCGGGTCGGTGCGCAGCTGCTGCTCGCCGCCGTTCGCGGTCACCACGTGGACCTCCCAGCCGTTCCGCTCCGCCTCGACGGAGACGATCGTGCCGTCGGAGATCTCCTGGGCGGCGAGGGCGCTCGCCGCCAGCAGTGCCGCGTTGCCCTGCGCCGCGCTGGTTGACGCGGACGGCGACACCGACTGCGAGGGCGAGGTGCTGGCGGAGGCCGGGGCGCTGGCCGAGGGCGCGACACTGGCCGACGACGACGTCTCCACCGGCGGCGGTCCGGCCTGTGGCTCGGCGGGACCCGAGCAGGCCGCGAGGGTGATCATGGTCGCGGCGGCAGCGGTCAGGGCCAGGGGCCTGCTCAGGGTGCGGAAGGCGATGGTCATGGGAACTCCTGGATCGTCGTGGTGCTTCGTTGAGGTGACCTCAGTCCACCGCGTCCAGATGATGGTTTCGTGGGGGCAGCATGAGACGTTTGCCATCTCGCCGGCACCGAGCCCCGCTCGTGGGCGCACCACCAGGCAGCGCGAGATCGAGCTCCTGCGGTCAGCTGCTGCGTTCGCGGGCCGAGGCGAAACCCAGCCAGGTGTGCCGGTTCCCGGCCCAACACCAGCCCAGCTTGACCGCCCCGCGGCGGTCCCGGCCGTCGCGCCCGGTGCCGCCGCTGATCCACAGCGCCGGGGTGCGTGGATCTCGCCGCGTCCCGACGGTCTTGCGGGAGGCGATGGTCATGAAGCAGTGGTTGGGCGCCAGCCGGTCGGGCTCCTGCAGCAGCCAGCTGAGGCCCTCGTGGACGGTCAGCGGTGTCCGTCCGCGGCCGAGGATGACCGGCAGCGCCTCGTCCGGGCTGGCGTTGCGCAGCTCATCGCCTCGATCCGGCGCGTGCACCAGGTAGACCGGCCGGTCGGGGACGGTGACCTCCCCGATGGCGGTGAAGTCCTCGAGATCGGTCAGGTCCTCCACCACGAACCCGGGTCGGTCCTGTCGCTGCAGCAGACCGACCAGGGAGCGGGCTGGAACCAGACGGTGATGGAGCGCCAGGACGGTGTCCGGCAGGTCGGGCAGGTCGCTGACCAGGTCGGCGAGCTCCCGGCCGGAGAGACCGGCAGCGTCGGCCAGGCCGAGCTCCAGCAGACGGTCGAGCTGGGCGGCCACGGGCACGGTCGTCCTCCACGGGTCGGGGCATCGGATCCGTCAGCGTAGGCAGCGCACCCAAGGCCGGCGGAGACGTCGGCGTACGCGGTCGGGGACTCAGCGGTACGCGCTGGCCTGCAGGCTGAACAGCTCGGCGTAGCGCCGCCCGGCGGCCAGCAGCTCGGTGTGCGTGCCGACCTCGCGGACCTGTCCGTCGGCGAGGACGACGATCAGGTCGGCCATCCGGACGGTGGAGAACCGGTGGGAGACCAGCACGGTGACCGCGCCGGTCCGCCGCGCGAGCTCACGGGCGGTCAGACCGTACTGGGTGTAGACGGCGTGCTCGGCCTCGGGATCCAGCGCCGCGGTCGGCTCGTCGAGGAGCATCAGCAGCGGCGAGGTCCGCATGAAGGCCCGGGCCAGGGCGAGCCGCTGCCACTGCCCCCCGGACAGCCCGACCCCGCCCGCGAACTCGGTGCCGAGCTGGGTGTCGAGACCGGCCGGCAGCACGGCGACCACCGGGTCCGCCTGGCCGGCCGTCACCGCCGTACGGATCTGGTCGCGGTCCATCCCGGCGTGGAGGTAGCCCACCCCGACGGTGTCGGCGGCGAGGAAGCGGAGGGTCGCGTAGTCCTGGAAACCGGCCGAGACACGATCCCGCCAGGCGTCGGGGGCGATCTCGTGCAAAGGGATGCCGTCGATCAGGATGCGGCCCTCGGTCGGGTCGTACAACCGGCTGAGCAGCTTGACCAGGGTCGACTTGCCGGCGCCGGTCTCGCCGACGAACGCGACGGTCTGCCCGGCCGGGACGGTCAGGTCGACGGCGGTGAGGGCCTCCTCGCCGTCGCCGTAGGAGAAGTGCACGTCCTCGAAGGCGATGTCGCCGCGCAGGGACGTCACCGGGAGCGGCTT
>JBMDXL010000759.1:0-1700 GCA_048594465.1 Microlunatus sp.
CGAGGTGGACCGGTTCGTGCTCTTCACCGGAGCGGGCAGCGCCCGCAACCTCGCGATGTACCGCAAGGCCGGCTCCCGCCTCCGCCCCGACCTCGAGGCGCCCCCGGGTGCCGTCGTGCTGACCAGGCGTCGGCGGTCGCAGCGCTGATTTCGTCGTACGCCGCCCGCCGTGGCAGAATCACCCGCTGGCCCTGCCGCCACCGTCACCTGCCACAGGGGGACGACCGGACCGGCGCAGCGCAGGGCCTCCGACCATCGTGAACGACACCGATCCGTGGGTGACCTGTGGCAGCCACGAGGAGACACCATGACCAACGTCATCGACGAGCTCAACGGCGCCAGCCGCCGCACCGACGTCCCGGACTTCCGCGCCGGTGACACCGTCAAGGTCCACGTCAACATCGTCGAGGGCAACCGTGCGCGCGTGCAGGTCTTCCAGGGCGTCGTGATCAAGCTGCAGGGCTCCGGCATCGGCCGCACCTTCACCGTCCGCAAGGTCTCCTTCGGCGTGGGCGTCGAGCGCACCTTCCCGCTGCACTCCCCGATCTTCGAGAAGGTCGAGGTCGTGACCCGCGGCGACGTGCGTCGCGCGAAGCTCTACTACCTGCGCAACCTGCGCGGCAAGGCCGCCAAGATCAAGGAGCGCCGCGAGTCCTGAGCCCCGGCTCGGACCCCGCTCGACCCCCCGGCCGGCCCGGGTGGCCGGCCGGAGGTGTGTCCGGACGACGAACGGAGCAGCCATGACCCCGCGACGGTTGCTCCCCGACGGTTAGGCTCCGCAGAGTGACTGACGTGGACGAGGCGGCACCGGCTCCGGAGAGCTCCGGCGGTCGACGTCGGGGCTCCAGGCCGCGCAAGCCGATGCCGCTCTGGCAGGAGAGCATCCTGCTGCTGGGCCTCGCGCTCGTCCTGGCGATCGTCATCAAGACGCTGTTCCTGCAGGCCTTCTACATCCGCTCGCCGTCGATGGTCCCGCAGTTCGTGGAGAACGACCGGATCCTGGTCCAGAAGGTCTCCTACTGGGGCTCCGGCACCCCCGAGCGGGGCGACATCGTCGTCTTCGCCGACCCGGGCGGCTGGCTGGACCCCACCGACTCCGGCGGCGCCTCCAGCCCGGTGAGCACCGTGCTGGAGCGCATCGGCCTCTACCCCTCGGGCGGCCACCTGGTGAAGCGGGTGATGGCGGTCGGCGGCGACCACATCGTGTGCTGCGACGACCAGGGGCGCATCACCGTCAACGACCAGCCGCTGGACGAGACGTCCTACCTGCCGAAGGGCACCGACCCCTCCGACGTCACCTTCGACAAGACGGTCCCCGCCGGCCACCTGTGGATGATGGGCGACAACCGCGGCGCGTCGTACGACTCCCGCGGGCACATGGGTGGCCCCGGCGGCGGCTTCGTCGACCAGGACCTGGTCGTCGGCAAGGTCTTCGCGCTGATCTGGCCGTGGGACCGCGCCGAGATCATCCACCGGCCCGCCACCTTCGCCGACGTGCCCGACCGGCGGTCGGGCGCGCAGTAGGGCGGAGGGCGATGACCACCCTGCCCCGCGGTGCGACGGTACGCCGCGACGCCGGCCTCTACGGCTACGAGCGCGCCCTGCGCCGCCACGGGATCGAGCCGATCGCCGGCGTGGACGAGGCCGGACGGGGTGCGTGCGCCGGCCCGCTGGTCGCCGGGGCCGCGATCCTGCCGCCC